>NZ_JCAPET010000015.1:0-101718 GCF_059735245.1 Gorillibacterium sp. sgz306347 | reverse complement strand
TAGCAATTATGGAGGGCTGTCCTTGTTTACGTTCATCTTAGCTAGAGTTCGGCGGGGGTGGGTCGGAGGGATTCCTTATGATCGTTCCGTAAATTCCATTAGGGACTTCCTCTTCCAGCAAGGCTATGGGGAAATTTGCTGTCTTTTTCAACCTTTTAGAGGAGTGTATCGGGGCTGCCGGGTTGCGTTTGAGGAAAGTACAGGATTTATTCGTACGCCTTGCTCCAGAACATCGTATTCCTTCCTAGCGGGAAAAAACAGAGGAGCGAGAGTGTGCTGATATCAACTTGCCAAACGAGAGCGCGCGTCCCAACGATAGCAGATTAGCCAAACGTAAGAGCGCATGCGAACCATAACCGCCTTGCGAAACGTGAAAGCACGTTCCAACCATAGCAGAGTAGCCAAACGTAAAACCGCATCCAGACTTTAGGCCGCCTTGCGGAACATGATAGGCCACATCCAAACCATAGCCGCCTTGCGAAATACGAAAGCGCGTCCCAACGATAGCGGACTAGCCAAACGTAAGACCGCATCCAGACTTCTGGCCGTCTTGCGAAACAAGACGGTGGCATCCACCTGGTCTGCCGCAAACAAGAAAAAGCCTGTCGACCCGCTTTTCAGGGATGGCCGGCAGGCCTCTTTTCTTCTTTTATAAATCGGCGGAACGTCGGCAGAGTTGAATGGCCATCACGATCTCGACCATGCTTGCATGATTGTCTCATGAAAGATCCACTGACTTAGTCGTCCCCCAGGCAGCAACTCCGCGAAGGCTCACTGCCATTCATCAACTCTAGCAGGTAACAACAGCTTTATGCAGCAACTCCATGAAGACCAACTGCGCCATCCGTCCGCCAGGCAGCAACTCCGCGAAGGACCACCGCTTATCCGTCAGCAAGGCAGCTTCTATAGGGAGTCACTGCCTCATCCGTCAGCAAGACTGCCTGTAAAGCACACGCTCTTGCGTCAGCCCAGCAGCTCCAGGATCACCCGGGCGCATTCGTCCGGGCTTTGGTCGGAGCGGCGTTCCCGCAGAGCTTCCCGTTTGGCGGCGAATTCGTGCCGCTCGGCGATCAGCCGCTTGAACCAGACGTCGATCGTATCCGGGGAGCTGATCGCTTCTCCGTACCCGTTGTCCACGAAATACTGCAAATTCTCCTCCTCCTGGCCGGGGAATGAGCTGTAAAACAGCATCGGGATTCCCTTCGCCAGCGCTTCCGAGCAGGTCATTCCGCCCGGCTTGGTGATGAGCAGGTCGGAGACGTCCATCAGTTTGCCGATTTCTTTTGTGTAGCCCAGGATATGAATGTTGGGATGATCCAGAAAAGGGTCCTCCGAAAGCTCTTCCCGCAGCTTCTCGTTGCTGCCGAGGCAGAGAATCAGCTGCACCCGATCGCGGTATGTACTGGCCCGGTAGATCAGTTCCTCGTTGCTGATCATTCCCCAGCCGCCGCCCATAATCAGCACGGTAGGCATGTCCGACAGGCCGAAGGCCGAACGGATCTCCTCCCGGTCGAAGGGCTGCCAGAAATCGGGGTGGACGGGCATGCCGGTCACCGTTACAATGCCGGGCGAGACGCCCTTGGCGATCAGTTTCGCCTTGACCTCCTCCGTTGAGACGAGGTATTGGTTCACCTCGGTGTCCATCCACGTTCCGTGCGCGTCGTAATCGGTGATTACGGTGATCAGCGGAATTTGCAGCCCGGCGCGTTTGAGCCGGGAGACCACGATGTTCGGAAACATGTGCGTGCAGACAATCAGGTCCGGACGGAGCTGCTCAATGATTTCTTCCGTCGCATTATAAAATATCCGGTGCAGGGCGAGCGAGGTTAACCGGTTAAGGGATTTTGCATATTGTTTTTTGTAGAGCTTGCCGAACAGCTTCGGCCGCGAGGTGACCGTCTTTCGGTAGGCGGAAAAAATCCACGGGGCCACGGTCGGATGCTGGAAGGCGCCGAGCTCGAGAACCCGGGTCCGAACCGACGTGGACAGCCGGCGAAGACCGAAGGAAATGGCGTGGGCCGCCTGCGTATGTCCTGAGCCAAATCCCTCGGACAGGATCAGAATTCTTTTTTTTCTCACAACAAGTTCACCTTGCCTTATCAGTCCAGCCTGCTTCCGTCTCATACCGTGTTCTATCATATCATGTTACTTGAACGGGAACAAAACAATTATGGCAAATAAATGGCGCTCCGGAAAGCGGAAGGGCCGAGCCTAAAAAAGGAAACCAAGCCCAAAGTGAAAAGACGTAGATTCAAAACCTATAACACTTTTTTATTCGTCTTTTTGCCGATTATAAATTGTAATCTACCCCTTGCGATGGTAAAATGAATAAAATATTTAATTACCTTCTGGCTTAGTTATTTCATAAAATTATCAATAGAAAGGTTGCGCGGGAATGAAATCGAATGGATTGCCCCCTCAGCAGGGACTGTACGACCCCCGGTATGAGCACGATGCATGCGGCATCGGCTTCGTTGCCAACATCAAGGGGAACCCGTCCCACGACATCGTCAGCCAGGCGCTTCAGGTTCTTTGCAATCTGGACCACCGCGGCGGCCAAGGATGCGAGACGAACACAGGCGACGGAGCAGGCATCCTGATGCAAATTCCGCATGCCTATCTGCAGCGTGAATGCGAGAAGGAAGGATTCCGTCTGCCCGAAGCCGGCCAATACGGCGTCGGCATGATTTTTATGCCCCAGGATAAGACGGCGCGCGAAGCTTGCGAAATCATCGTGGAGAAGATGGCCCAGGAAGCCGGACAAACCGTGCTCGGCTGGAGAACCGTCCCCACCGACAACAGCCTGCTTGGCGACACCGCGCGTTTGAACGAGCCGTTTGTGCGGCAGATCTTCATCGGCGCGAACGTGCCCGCGGGCAGCGACGAGCTTGCGTTCGAGCGCAAGCTGTACGTGATCCGCAAGCGCTCCGAGCATGCGATCCGCGAGATTCGGGAAGCCGGCGATTTTTACTACGCCAGCCTGTCCAGCCGCACGATTGTTTACAAAGGGATGCTCACGCCCGACCAGGTCGGCCAATATTACATGGAACTTCGCGATCCCGAGCTTGCCTCCGCGCTTGCGCTGGTTCACTCCCGGTTCAGCACGAACACGTTCCCGAGCTGGGAACGCGCGCACCCGTACCGCTACATGATCCACAACGGCGAAATCAACACGCTGCGCGGCAACGTCAACTGGATGAGAACGCGGCAGGTGCTGTGCGAAACCGACCTGTTCGGAGACGACTTCAAAAAATTGCTTCCTTTAATTGAGGAAGAAGGCAGCGACTCGCAGATTTTCGACAACGTCATGGAATTCCTGTCGCTGACCGGACGCTCTCTGCCGCATGCGGCCATGATGATGATTCCCGAGCCGTGGTCGAAGCACGAGAGCATGGACCCGCAAAAACGCGCGTTTTACCAATACCACAGCACCCTGATGGAACCGTGGGACGGCCCCGCGGCGATCTCGTTTACGGACGGCCGGATTATCGGAGCCGTGCTGGACCGCAACGGCCTGCGCCCCGCCCGCTATTACATCACCAAAGACGACATGATCGTCCTCGCTTCCGAAGTCGGCGTTATGGACATTGCGCCGGACCGTATCGTTCGCAAGGACCGGCTGCAGCCCGGCCGCATGCTCCTCGTGGATACCCGTGAAGGACGCATCGTGTCCGACGACGAAATCAAAAGCCGGATCATCAATGAGCATCCTTACCAGGAGTGGCTGGACCAAAACCTGGTTGCGCTCGAAGACCTCCCCGAAGCACCGGAGCAGCCCGTTGCCGAAACGGCGACGCTTACGGAACGCCAGCTTGCTTTCGGCTACAACTTCGAAACGCTGCGCAAGTTTCTTGAACCGATGGCCAAAAACGCCGTCGATCCGATCGGCTCGATGGGCAACGACGCCCCGCTGGCCGTTTTGTCCGACAAGCCGCAGCTCCTCTACAATTATTTTAAGCAGCTGTTTGCCCAAGTGACGAACCCTCCGATTGACGCCAACTTTGAGGAAATCATCACCGCCCAGGAAACGACGATCGGCGCGGAAGGGAACCTGATTCAGCCGACGCCCGAAAGCTGCCGCCAAATCCGGATCAAGACGCCGGTTTTAACCAACGCCGAACTCGCCAAGCTCAAATTTGCCGGCGAACGGGGCTTTAAGGCGGTAACGCTTCGCATGGCTTATCCGGCCGGCAGCGGAGAAGCGGGCATCGAGCAGGCCCTGGAGGAGCTGTTCGCGCACGCCGACCGCGCCATCGCGGAAGGCGCTTCGCTCCTGATTCTTTCCGACCGCGAGGTAGGCGCATCGCTGGCGCCGATTCCGGCGCTCCTGGCGACCTCCGGCCTGCACCACCATCTGATCCGCCAAGGCACCCGGACCAAGGTCGGCCTTGTGGTGGAATCGGGCGAGCCGCGCGAGGTGCATCACTTTGCGCTTCTGATCGGCTACGGCGCGGGCGCCATCAACCCGTATCTGGCGTTCGAGACGCTGGACGGCATGATCCGCGAAGGACTGCTGACCGACATCGACTCCGCCAAAGCGCATTACAATTACTCCAAAGCCGTCACGAAAGGCGTCGTCAAGGTGCTGGCGCGGATGGGCATTTCCACCATCCAGAGCTACCGGGGCGCGCAAATTTTCGAAGCCGTCGGCCTGAAAAAGGCGTTCGTTGACCGCTACTTCACCTGGACGCCATCGCGCGTCGAAGGCATCGGGCTCGACATCGTCGCCCGGGAAGTCGAAATGCGCCACAATCGCGCCTATTCCGAGCTGGAGGGCAAAGACCGGGTGCTGGATGCCGGCGGCGACCTTCAGTACCGGGCTAACGGGGAAGAGCACCTTTATTCCCCCGAAGCGATCCACGCGCTGCAAACCGCTGTCCGCAGCGGCAACTATGCGATGTACAAGAACTTCGTCAAATTCATCAACCGCGATTCGGAAAAGCAGTTCCATCTTCGCGGACTGCTGGAATTCAAGCCGGGCCGGCGTTCCGTGCCGCTCGACGAAGTGGAGCCGATTGAATCCATCTTCAAACGGTTCAAAACCGGCGCGATGTCCTTCGGGTCGATCAGCCAGGAGGCGCACGAAGCGCTGGCGATCGCGATGAACCGGATCGGCGGCCGCAGCAACACGGGCGAAGGCGGCGAGCATCCGGACCGCTTCCGGCCGGACGCGAACGGCGACCTGCGCCGCAGCTCGATCAAGCAGGTGGCCTCCGGCCGCTTCGGCGTGACGAGCAACTACCTCGTCAATGCCGACGAGATTCAAATCAAGATGGCGCAGGGCGCGAAGCCGGGCGAAGGCGGCCAGCTTCCGGGGCGGAAGGTATACCCCTGGGTGGCCGAGGTCCGCGGCGTCACGCCGGGCGTGGGCCTGATCTCCCCGCCTCCGCACCATGACATCTATTCCATCGAGGATCTGGCTGAGCTGATCCACGATTTGAAGAACGCCAACCCGAACGCCCGGATCAGCGTCAAGCTGGTATCCGAGGTCGGGGTCGGCACCATCGCCGCCGGCGTTGCCAAAGGCAAAGCCGACGTGGTCCTGATCAGCGGGTACGAAGGCGGCACCGGCGCTTCGCCGCAAACGAGCATCCGCCACGCCGGGCTCCCGTGGGAGCTGGGCCTTGCGGAGACGCACCAGACGCTGATCCTGAACAACCTGCGCAGCCGCATCACCGTGGAAACCGACGGCAAGCTGCTGACCGGCCGCGACGTCATTGTGGCGGCGCTGCTGGGAGCCGAGGAATTCGGCTTCGCGACCACGCCGCTGATCAGCCTGGGCTGCGTCATGATGCGCGTTTGCCACATGGATACCTGCCCGGTGGGCGTTGCCACCCAAAACCCCGAGCTGCGCAAGCGGTTCGCGGGCGACCCGGACCATGTCGTCAACCTGATGACGTTCATTGCCGAGGAAGTGCGCGAGATCATGGCCGAGCTCGGCTTCCGCTCCATCGCCGAAATGGTTGGACGGACCGATGTGCTGGAGCCGAAAAAAGCGGTCGACCACTGGAAAGCCAAAGGCGTGGACCTGACCCCGCTTCTGTATCAGCCGGAGGTGGCCGACAACGTGGGCCGCTCCTGTACCGAAGCCCAGGATCACGGCCTCGATCGTTCGCTGGACGTCACCCGCATCCTGTCGGTCTGCAAGCCGGCGCTGGATAACCGCGAGCACGTGCACGCGATCATGCCGATCCGGAACGTCAACCGTGTCGTCGGCACCATTCTCGGCAGCGAGGTTACCCGCCGCTACGGCGCGGAAGGGCTGCCGCACGATACGATCCGGCTGCACTTCAACGGCTCGGCCGGCCAAAGCTTCGGGGCCTTCGTGCCGAAGGGCATCACGCTGTCCCTGGAGGGCGACGCCAACGACTACATCGGCAAAGGCCTGTCGGGCGGCAAAGTGATCGTCTTCCCGTCGAAGCTGTCCGGCTTCGTGCCGGAAGAGAACATCATCGTCGGCAACGTGGCCTTCTATGGGGCCACCGACGGGGACGCCTACATCCGCGGCCGCGCGGGCGAACGCTTCTGCGTGCGCAACAGCGGCGTGCGGGCGGTCGTCGAAGGCGTAGGCGACCACGGCTGCGAATACATGACCGGCGGACGCGTCGTCGTCCTCGGCTCGACCGGCCGCAACTTTGCGGCAGGCATGTCGGGCGGCGTGGCGTACGTCTACAACGCCTCCGGCGAATTCGACAGCCGCGTCAACAAGGAAATGGTCCTGCTGGAGCAGGTTTCCGAACACTACGAAGCCAACGAGCTGCGGACGATGATCCGCAACCACTATAAATTTACCGGAAGCACGGTCGCTCAGCGCATCCTCGACAACTGGGAGGAAGAGATCTTCAACTTTGTGAAGGTCATTCCGCGGGACTACAAACGGATGTTCAACGCCATCGAAAAAGGCAAAAATTCCGGCTTGTCGAACGAAGAGGCCATTATGGTCGCCTTCGAGGAAAACATGCGCGACGCGAGCCGCGTTAGCGGAAACTGACACGGGGGAGCGAAAACAATGGGTAAGCCGACAGGGTTTCTGGAATACAAGCGCGAAGTCCCAAAAGATGACGATCCTCTCGTGAGAATCGGACACTACCGGGAGTTTCACGAGGATTTGCCGGCGGAAAAGCTCCGGATGCAGGGCGCGCGCTGCATGGATTGCGGCATTCCGTTCTGCCATTCGGGCAAAATGATCAGCGGCATGGCCTCGGGCTGCCCGGTCAACAACCTCATTCCCGAATGGAATGACCTCGTTTACCGCAACGATTGGCGCGAGGCGCTGAACCGCCTGCACAAAACGAATAACTTCCCCGAATTTACGGGGAGGGTTTGCCCGGCTCCCTGCGAAGGCTCCTGTACTGTGGGACTGAACGGGGACCCGGTCGCCATCAAATCGATCGAACGGGCCATCATCGACCGCGGCTTTGAGGAAGGGTGGATCACACCCGAGCCTCCTGCAAGCCGCACGGGCAAGAAAGTGGCCGTCGTCGGGTCCGGTCCTTCCGGACTGGCAGCGGCGGCCCAGCTGAACAAAGCCGGCCACAGCGTCACGGTTTACGAACGGGCTGACCGCGCGGGCGGACTGCTGATGTACGGCATCCCGAACATGAAGCTGGAAAAGGAAGTCGTCCAGCGCCGTGTCGACCTGCTGACGGCGGAAGGCGTCCGGTTCATCACCGGAACGGAAATCGGCAAGGACATCCCGGCCGATCAGCTGAAGAGCGAATACGACGCCGTCGTTCTGTGCGGCGGAGCCACGCAAGGCCGCGACCTCAAAATCGAGGGCCGCGACCTGGACGGCATCCACCTGGCGATGGAGTTTCTGAGCAAGAATACGAAGAGCCTGCTCGATTCCAGCCTTGCCGACGGGGAGTTCCTCTCGGCCGAAGGCAAAGATGTCGTCGTCATCGGCGGCGGCGACACCGGGACCGACTGCGTCGGCACTTCCCTGCGCCATGGCTGCAACAGCGTGACGCAGCTGGAAATCATGCCGCGTCCGCCGGAAACGCGGGCTGCCAACAACCCGTGGCCGGAATGGCCGAAGGTGTACAAAATGGATTACGGCCAGGAGGAAGCTGCGGCCAAGTACGGCAGCGATCCCCGCGAATACCTGGTCAGCTCGAAGAAGTTTGTCGGCGACGAAAACGGCCGCGTGGCCGGTGTCCACACGGTCAAAATCGAGTGGAAACGGGACGAGAACGGCCGCATGGTGCCGGTGGAAATCCCGGGCAGCGAACGGGTGATTCCGGCCCAGCTGGTGCTCCTGGCCATGGGCTTCACCGGTCCGGAAAACCCGGTGCTGGACCAGCTCGGCGTCGAACGGGACGAACGCACCAACGTTAAAGCGGCGTACGGCAAATTTGCCACCAACGTGCCCGGGGTCTTTGCCGCCGGCGACATGCGCCGCGGGCAAAGCCTGGTCGTCTGGGCGATCAACGAAGGACGCGCTGCCGCACGCGAAGTGGACCGTTTCCTGATGGGGGCTTCCAATCTTCCTTAAGGGCGGCCAACCGCAAGAGCCAGGCAACGAACGAAAGAGGCTGATTTCCGAATCTCCTTGGGGATTCTGGAAACCAGCCTCTTTTTTTATGGCGATTGCCGGACCAAGCCTCCGGTAAAGGCGGCACGGACAGGCACGGTTATGCCTTGGCCGACTCTTTGACGCGCACCCGGCCCGAGCCCGTCCGGATGCGGATTACCTGGTTGGACAAGGCTTGCTGCAGCGGAAGCCGAACCTTGCCCGAATCGGCCTGTACGTCAAAGGTACCGTTAAAGCATTCTCCGGGCGTGACGGTGACATTTCCCGACGAGCTGCGGACGTCCAGGGAGGCGGCGGAGGTATGGTCAATGCGGATGCTGCCCGAGGTGCATTTGATTTTCCCCGTTCCTCTGAGCCGGTTGAGCCGAACCTGGCTCGATTTGGCGCTAAGCAAGATGGTGCCCGCGATCTCCGACCCGGTGATTTCGCCCGATGCCGAACGGATGCCGATCTCCCGCGCCGTCAGGCCTTCCAGCCAAAGCGCGCCGGAAACGGAGGAAAGGTCGATCCGTTCCGCCCGGATGCCGTAGAGCCGGCTGTCGCCTGCACGGGCGATGAGACGGAACAGCTCGAGGCGGTCTTCTTCACCCAGCAGGACCGTGAGCTTTTGCGCCCGCCGCCGCCCCGGCAGCGTCAGCATCCGGACGTCGCCTTCTGTCCGGGCAGCCTGCAGGGAGAGCCGGCCGTCGCTCGAAAGCACCGCCGACTGGAGGGCCGCTGCGTTTTCTTGTTCGGCACACCCCTCCAGCATGACCCGGGTTTCCGCTCCGCAGCCCGCGGCAAATTCCGCCTCGACTCCGCCGGGAAGCTCAAGCGTCAATTCTTTCAGCTCTCCTGGACGGAAAGTCCAAACCTTGCGATAGTGGGCCAGGGGCCGGCGGCGGGAGCCGCGCGGGGTGCTCAGCAAGCCGGCGGCACCGGCGGCGACCAGCGCCGTGCCTGCAGCGATCCATAAGGCATCCATCCGTTTTCAAACTCCTCTCCATGGTGGCCGAAGTTTCTCTATTACCAGATTACCCGATCTTTGTCACGTGCCGATAGTGACTTCCGTCCAAACAATGTCACACTTTTCGTCCGGCGGAAAATCGCCTTTTTTCAACAAAAATTTTGATTTCCTCCTTATTTGTCTGGAGGAATTGCTCTTGCAGAGCCGAAAGGTGATTAAAGATACTTGAAAACAGCGGTTTGGAATGTGATCATGTTTATACTTTTTTCTCCGTATATCTTAATAAAGGTGATGCCTGATGATCTTGCATGCGGGACTCGACGTCGGTTCGACGACGGCCAAAATGGTTGTGGTCGACGGGACGGGAACGATTGTATACCGCTCTTATCGCCGCCATATGTCCGATGTGAAAAATACGGTGCGCGCGTTATTCACTGAAATGCGCCGGCGTTTCCCTGCGGTGTCCGCCACGCTGAATATCAGCGGCTCCGCCGGTCTTTCGCTGGCCACCCACATGGACGTTCCGTTTATCCAGGAGGTGATCGCCTGCACGCAGGCGGTCGAGCGTTTCATCCCGGAGACGGATGTTGTGATCGAGCTGGGCGGGGAAGACGCCAAAATGATTTACTTCCGCGGCGGCATCGAGCAGCGGATGAATTCGGCATGCGCCGGAGGGACGGGAGCGTTTATCGACCAAATCGCCGCGCTTCTGCAAACCGACGCGGAGGGGCTGAACCGGCTGGCGGCCGGGTACGAGACGATTTATCCGATTGCGTCCCGCTGCGGCGTTTTCGCCAAAACGGACGTGCAGCCGCTTTTGAACGAAGGGGCGCGCCGGGAGGACATCGCGGCTTCGATCTTCCAGAGCGTCGTCAACCAGACGATCGGCGGACTGGCATGCGGCCGGCCGATCCGGGGCAAGGTCGCCTTTTTGGGCGGGCCGCTCACTTTTTTGCCGGAGCTTCGCGCACGATTTACGGAAACGCTGAAGCTTGCGCCGGAGGATGCGATTTTTCCGGAGAACGCCCAGTATTTCGTGGCGCTTGGCTCCGCGTTTAACAGCGGCGCGGCTTTCCTCGCGGGCAAAGAAAAAGCGCTGACGGCCGACGAATGGTGGCGGAAGCTGCAGGCAATCGACGCCCGGACGGCGGTCCGGGAAACCGCGCCGCTGCCTCCGCTTTTTGGCGCTGCGGAGGAATTGGAGCGTTTTCGCGCCCGGCATGCAGCCGCGGCCGCTCCGCGCGGAAGGCTGGCGGATTACCGCGGCGCTTGCTACCTCGGGATCGACGCCGGTTCCACGACCACCAAGCTGGTGCTGACCGGAGATGCCGACGAAATTTTGTATACGTTTTACGGAAGCAATCAGGGCAACCCGCTTCACTCCGTAATCGGCGCACTGAAGGAGCTGTACGCGGCTCTGCCCGGAGAGGCGCGGATCGTCCGTTCGGTCGTCACCGGGTACGGCGAGGGCCTGGTGAAGGCCGGCCTGCGGGTGGACGCGGGCGAAATCGAGACCGTCGCCCACTACAAGGCGGCGCTGAAGTTCCGGCCGGATGTGGACTTTATTCTTGATATCGGCGGTCAGGATATGAAGTGCATGCGGATCAAAAACGGCACCATCGACAGCCTGATGCTGAACGAGGCATGCTCGGCGGGCTGCGGCTCGTTCCTGGAAAGCTTCGCGGCGGCGCTCGGCCTGCCGATCCGCGACTTTGCGGCGCAGGCGCTCGGCTCCGCCCATCCGGTCGACCTCGGCTCGCGCTGCACGGTCTTTATGAACTCGAAAGTGAAGCAGGTGCAAAAAGAAGGCGCTACCGTAGCCGACCTGTCGGCGGGGCTTTCGTATTCCGTCGTCAAAAACGCGCTGCAAAAGGTGATCCGGCTGCGCAGCCCGGAGGACCTGGGCGAGCGGGTCGTCGTGCAGGGCGGCACCTTCCTGAACGAAGCCGTGCTGCGGGCCTTCGAGCTGCTGACGGGCCGCGAGGCCATCCGCCCGGACACGGCGGGCATCATGGGCGCGTACGGCGCGGCCCTGATCGCCCGCGAGCAGGCGGAGGCGCTGCGCCCCGCCGGAGTATCAGCCGCGCGGCCGCCCGGCGCCGGGATCGCGTCGGGCCTGGCTGCCGGCGATGCCGCTGGCGGCGGGCCGGGCGCTGCTGCCTGCGGCCCGGGCGCTGCTGCCTGCGGCCCGGGCGCTGCTGGGGGCGGGGCTGCTGCGGGGCTAGCGGCTGGAGGAGCCGCTGGCGGCGGCCGCACTGCGGCGGAGATACCCTCCGCTTGCTCCTCCGCCGCTGCAACGCGTGCGGCCGCCCCGGCGACGGCAGAAACCATCGCGGGAGCAGGCCCAGCCGCGTATGGCTTGGCGGCGGGGGACTCTGCGGCAGCTGGCGCCGCTGCCTGCGGCCCGGATGCTGCGGCGCGTTTGGCCGCATTCCCCTCCGCCCCGGCGCCGGCGGACAAACTCGGCGTCACGCCGCCCGCCGTTCCGCCTTCCGTCTCCGCCGTGCTTCCGGCAGCGCAGCTGGATGCCTTCCGCGTCGATGTTACGCGGCGGCGCTGCGGCTTGTGCGGCAACCGCTGCCTGCTCACCGTAAACCGGTTCGAGGGCGGCTCCTCGCACATCACCGGCAACCGCTGCGAGCGTGGGGCCGGCGGGCGCCGTACCAACCGGGATGTGCCGAACCTGTTCGACTTTAAATACAAGCGGCTGTTCGCCTATGAATCTCTCTCCGCCGAAAAAGCGCCGAGAGGCACCGTGGGAATCCCCCGCGTGCTGAACATGTACGAGAATTATCCGTTCTGGCATACCTTTTTTACCGCGCTCGGCTACCGGGTGCAGCTTTCGCCGCGCTCCAGCCAAAGCCTCTACGAGAAGGGCATGGAGACGATTCCTTCGGATTCCGTCTGCTACCCGGCGAAGCTTGCGCACGGCCACATTGCGGCGCTTGCCGAAGCGGGCGTGGACTTCATCTTTTACCCGTCGGTCATGTATGAGAAGCGCGAAGAGGCCGAAGCGGACAATCACTTCAACTGCCCGGTCGTCACCTCTTATCCGGAAGTGATTCGCACCAACATGGACGTGCTGCGGGACCGTCGGATCGATTTCCGGAATCCGTTCCTGACGCTGGACAACAAAACCGCGCTCAAAAAAGAACTTAGCCGCACCTTCCCCGACATCCCCCGCCGGGAAGTCGGGGAAGCGGTGGAACGGGCCTGGGCGGAAAACGAGCAGGTGCGGCGCGAGGTGCGGGCCAAGGGCGAGGAGGCGCTGGCTTATCTGCGCGCCACGGGCAAAAAAGGCATCGTCCTGAGCGGACGCCCCTATCACGTGGACCCGGAAATCAATCACGGCATCCCGGAAATGATCGCCGGTTTCGATATGGCCGTGCTCACCGAGGATTCGATCGCCCATCTCGGCGTCATCGACCGTCCTTTGCGGGTGGTGAACCAGTGGAAGTATCACGCCCGGCTCTACCGGGCGGCGGCCTATGCCGGAACGCGGGACGATCTGGAGCTGATTCAGCTCACGTCGTTCGGCTGCGGGCTTGATGCGGTAACGGCCGATATGGTCCAGGAGCTGCTGGAGGACCGAAACAAAATGTACACCCTGCTCAAAATCGACGAGATCAACAACCTCGGAGCGGCGCGCATCCGCGTCCGTTCGCTCCGGGCGGCGATGGAGGAACGGGAACGGCAGGGCGTACGGGCAAAAGAGCTGCGGAGGCCGCCCGAGCGGCGCGTGTTTACGCCGGCCATGCGAAAGGATTACACCATTCTTGGGCCACAAATGGCCCCGACGCATTTTGAAATGATCGAGGCCGCGGCCCTCAGCGAAGGCTACCGGCTGGAAGTGCTGAAGCAAGCCGGCCGGGATGCCGTCGAGACCGGGCTGAAGTATGTGAACAACGACGCCTGTTACCCGGCCGTGGTGACCATCGGCTCGATCATGGCGGCGCTGAAAAGCGGCGCATACGACCTCGACCGCACGGCGGTCATGATGACCCAGACGGGCGGCGGCTGCCGGGCGACCAATTACACCGCCCTGCTCCGCAAGGCGTTGAACGATGCCGGGCTTTCGCATGTGCCGGTAATCGCCGTCAGCGCCTCGGGCATCGAAAAGCAGCCGGGCTTCCAGCTGTCCCCCGGCCTGATCCGCAAGGTGGTCGCGGGTGTCTGTTACGGAGACCTGCTGAACCGCGTCCTGTACCGGGTCCGCCCGTACGAGCGGACGCCGGGGAGCGCCGATAAGCTCTATGCGTACTGGCTCGACATTTGCAAGCGCTCCGTCCGCAGCCTGAGCATGCGCGAGTACCGCCGCATCGTCCGCGACATTGTAGCGGCGTTCGACGCGCTGCCGGTAGCCGGCGGCCGCAAGCCGCGCGTGGGCGTCGTGGGGGAAATTCTCGTCAAGTTCCATCCCGACGCAAACAACCGCCTGGTGGAGCTGATCGAGGCGGAAGGCGGGGAGGCGGTGCTTCCCGACCTGCTCGATTTCTTCCTCTACTGCGCGTTTAACCCGACCTACAAAAGCATGCGGATGGGCAAAAGCCTGCTGGCGGGAACGGCGGGCCGGGCGGTCGCGGGCTACCTGGAGCATTTCCGCAAGCCGGTCAAACAGGCGCTCGTCAAAAGCGGACGGTTTGGCGTCCCCCATACCATCTACGAGCTGGCCGAAAAAGCGGAACAGCTGCTCTCCGTCGGCAACCAGACGGGCGAAGGCTGGTTCCTGACCGGCGAGATGATGGAGCTTCTGGACGACGGGGTGCCCAACATCGTCTGCGCCCAGCCGTTTGCCTGCTTGCCCAACCACGTGGTTGGGCGGGGCATGATCAAAGGGCTGAAGGAGCTGTACCCAAGCGCCAACATCGCGGCGATTGATTATGACGCGGGCTCCAGCGAGGTCAACCAGGTGAACCGGATCAAGCTGATGATGTCGGTTGCGTTCAAGCAGCTGGAGGCGGAGCACGGCGGCGCGCTTGCGCCGGGCGACGGCGTCGCCCGCCTGCCGCTTCCGCAGGAACGGCTGGACGCGGAGGAAATTCCTCCGCTGCTGGGCTGACGGCAGTTATCGCGGCTTTGTGATAACCGTCTGCCGTCGGCTGCAATGGCTTTTGGCAGTTGCTAAAGGCATCTGTAAGCCGGGTGCGATGGCTTTACGTCGGCTGCTAATGGCGTCCGTCTGCAAGCCGACTGCGATAGCTGTCCGGGTAGCCGATGATGACGTCTGTATGTCGGGTGCGATGGCTTTACGGCGGCTGATCTGTCATCTGTGCGTCGGGTGCGATAAATGTACGGCGGGCAAGCACAGTAG
Organism: Gorillibacterium sp. sgz306347; assembly: GCF_059735245.1. Taxonomy (NCBI): domain Bacteria; kingdom Bacillati; phylum Bacillota; class Bacilli; order Caryophanales; family Paenibacillaceae; genus Gorillibacterium; species Gorillibacterium sp. sgz306347. Next base: position 86,928 of record NZ_JCAPET010000015.1, on the reverse strand, counting down.
TGGTGATGCGTTCAGGGTGGACAATGATACATCGGCGAGTGGACACTCCTCAAAAGTAGCAATCGCGGTGGCTAGCAGTACGATGAAGCGGCTTTGAATGCCGGCAGGTGTTATCTCGGCAGCAGGCGGTGGCGGTGTTATGTGGTAATCATGGCGTTATGTGCTACCCATGGGGTACCTGTGCTGCCCGTTAAACCGGAAAACCGACGCCGTCGATTTTTAACGGTTGCCATAGAGCTTATTTTGGCAAAAAGGCGGCTTCTGAAATTCTAACGGTTGTCAGCGAGGCTATTTTCTCAAAAAGTGGGTTTTTCTTGAGAAAAAGCCCGAAAAAGCTCGCTGGCAACCGTTACATTTTAAAAAAGGCCATTTTGGGCGAAATAAGCCCTGCCACAACCGTTAGATTTTTTAGGGCGGCGGGGACGCCTGTTACCACTGCCCGTGCCAACTCCAAAGGAGCGTCTTTAACCTGCCGCCTACATAACAGTTCCTCCTGCGCACTAACTGAGCGCAGGAAAACAACCCCCTGGTCGCCAAGGACCAGGGGGTTGCGTTTGAGGAGCTATAAAGCTGCGCCGGCAAAGGAGCCGTAGACTCGCCGGACAGGCCGCTCTTTTAAAGCCACATTCGCCGGACAGGACGCTCCTTTAAAGCCACATCTGCGGCACAGGCCGCCCCTTTTTGAAGCCGACGGTTCAGGTCCTTGGGAAGACAGCTTGCCGCTGTCTTTCCTTAATTCACCCCTACCGCAGTGTAAGCATTGGCAACGGAGGTTGCTTCGGCGGAGGTGGCGCCATACAGATCCTTGGCGGATTGGATGGCGGCGGCCCGCATGTCGCTGAAATCGGAATATACGGACAGGTAGTACACCAGCGCGTGGTAGTAAATCGCGACGGCTTTGTCCCGGCCGATTCCGTTGACGGTTACATTATGGAAGGTTCCGCCTTGGGCCAGCAAATAAAAGGCTTTGTTATTAATGCCGCTGTTGGTGTGCACGCCGCCGTTGTCGGAGGAGCCGGTGTAACGATTGGGGTAATAGTCCGGCTGTCCGTACAGCGTCGGGTTGGACAGGGAGCGAAGGGCGTCGCCGGAGGTGCCGGGCGTATAGATGGCGTCGCCGACCAGCCAGTTTTTCCCCTCGATTGAATTTCCGATAATGTCCGAAATGGATTCGTTCAAGGCGCCGGGTTCCCCGTAGTATTCCAGCCCAGCGGTATATTCGGTTACGCCATGAGTCAATTCATGCCCGATAACATCCAGATCGCCGGACAGAGGGATAAAGGTGCTGCCGTCCCCGTCCCCATAGACGATTTGAACGCCATTCCAAAAAGCATTGTTATAGCTTTGGGAATAGTGAACCGTCGATTTGATCAGCAGCCCGTTTCCGTCCAGACTGTTGCGCCCGAACTTGTTTTTGTAAAAATCGTATACGGTAGCGGCGTAGGCATGCGCGTCCACTCCGGCCGCATCGGTCCAGTTGTTGTTGTTCGTGCTGGTCAGAAGCGTTCCGGGCAAGGACGTGCGGTTTTTGGCCGTGAAGGTTTGAATGCCTTTGCCCCGGGTCGTGTCCTTCAACTGATACGTGGACCCGGATAGCGTGGTCGTGAACGTTTTCGTGTCGCCCAAAACGCCTTTCCCGGTTCCGGTCAGGGATTCCAGCAGGCTGTATTTCCGCACCACGTCACCGCTTACGGCGTCAATAAAATAGCGGGTGCGCACGGGAACGGGCTCCAGCGTGTTGACTTCCGTCAAGTAAACAAGCAGGGTTTTGTCCTCCAGCCGGTAAAGATAAAGGTCGGCTTGGGGAGCTTTCTCTGCGGCGCCCAGCGCTCCGGTTTCCTTTTCGGTATCGGCATTTGCGAGGGCAATGGCGCCAGCGGCGGAGAGCTTCGGCTCCAGCCCGTTTGCGCTGTTCACTGCCTCGGGAAAAACTTTTCCCAGGAAGGACGACACGCCCCCGGTCTTGTCCAGGTGCACCGTCTGCACCGCGCCGTATACCGGAATGTTCTGTACATACTGCTGCAGCTTGAAATGCTGCGTTCCCGACAGCGTGTCGAGCTGCTTCGCCTGGATTTTGAGGTTCTGCTTCAAGTCCGCGCCAAGCTGAAGGGAGCTTTTTTGCTTCTCCAGGTACTTGTACACCTTTTCTTCATCGGACAAGCCCGAGGGGGCCGTCCACCCTTCATCAAGAAAACTCGGCACCTTTGCGGCTGCCGTGGAGGGTTCCGTTGCTTCTGCCGACGCGACCGACGTTAAGAGAAAAGTGCTGGCAACCAAAAGAGAAGTCCAGGCTCGGTTCATTAATTTCACTCCATTTCATTTTTTTTTGCCTTTTGCAAGGCTTTTTTGTGAAAAACGTCGGGTCAACACAAGCGCGGCATTGGCAAAGGCGGTTTGCTGAGGGTAAAGGCAGTGGTGGGATCAAAGCGGCGGACCAATCTACTTGCTAGAGTCGATAGGCATCCCCCCTCTCAAGGCTGAAAAGACAATTCGATTCTTCCGAAACGAGGCTTCCAAAGGCATGATAGACTTTCTGACAAAAACTTCTCCGTAAGGTAGTCAAATTATAGAATATTTTTCCAGTTTGCGTCAATAGAATTTGTAATGAATAGATTAAATAACTTACATTAACATATGTTACATTAATTGTTATATATCAATCGACCGAAATGTCAAGAGTCAAAAAGAAACCGGGAGCCCGGGATGCTAGGACGGGGGGGAGTAAGGTAGATAGTAGGGCGGATAGTAAAAAGCAGATAGTAACGGATTGTATGGCGGTTGAATGAAAGGCGGACGCGGCCTGCTCCTCTCCTACTGCCCGAAGTTTCCATGTGAAAGCTCGTTGCGACAAGAAAAGGCAGAAGAAAAGAAGCCGGATGATAGGGAGAGACTCTTATAAAAGAATTGAAAAAGTATAGGCGTGTACGTTTTGTTGGGATTCGATCGGATGGGTGGAAAAATTCTGCGGCCTCATGCTACCTGGTTGATCATTTTCGATAAGGAACCGGGAGAGTAATCGGCTGACAATGGGGGCCGGGCGATTGGGCCAAGGCACATGGGGAACGGCAGGCGGCATGATAAAAGGGCTGGCGGTATAATAAAACGGCTGGCGGTATGGAAAAATGGTGGCGGTACGGTAAACGGCAGGCAGTATGAAAAATAATGAACGGTTGTCTATGCGGAACATTGACCGGAAACCGGACGTCGGATTCGGAAAAGGGCACCATAGAGCCGGATGGGCGGGAGATGCAAAGTTTGTCGGAGAGAATCGGTGCATGGCGGGGGAACGGAGTCCAACGGAGCAGGGGAGATAATTGGGACCGTCAAGGGCCCGTGTGTAGGGGGCGCAGATAGAGGCGGTGCAGCAGGAAGCTTTAAGTAAAACGGCATCCGTCAGAAGAGGGAAGCGAGGAGGCCGAGGGACGCTGAACGTGGAATTGCTAATGGAATGGGTCTGCTTGGGTGGCGTAAGTTTTTAACGGTTGCCATGGAGCTTATTTGAGCAAAAAAGCGGCTTTGGAAATTCTAACGGTTGCCAGAGAGGCTATTTGCGTAAAAATGGGGAGATTTCTTTGCAAAGCGCCCCAATAAGCTCGCTGGCAACCGTTACATTTGAAAATGGGGTGTTTTGGGCGAAATAAGCTCTGTCACAACCGTTAGAACTCCGCCCCTTTTGACCGCCTAGGCCGCAGCGAGGAATGGGGCGCAAATCGGCGAAAAGCGTTCGGAGCCTCGCTCGGCATTTCCGGCGATAGCGGGTTACGGTGTGTCATTTCGCCTGTTTTTTGACCATAGTGGGTTTTCTGTATACTTCCTGCTCCGCGTTAGCAATGGCGCACGTCATTCCGTCTGGTTTTTTTGGCCAAAATGGATTTCTGTAGGCGTCTTGCTTCGCAATAGCGCTTGCACATGTCATGCCAGCTCCGCGTTTTTGGCCGTACCGGTTTCTGGCCCTAATTCGCGCCGAATTATCTGCAGTATTGGTATGCGCCTACCATTTGGCGCTGCATTTTCGGCTATATCGGCCACCGCGTCTCACTCCGTCCGGATCTCGGAGATGATTGCTTCCCGGCACTTCGGCCCGCGCCTACGTCAACCGGCGGTCACCGACGATCGCCCCGGTCCGCGCTTTTGGCGATTCGGTTGACGGCGGCGATCACGAGCAGGAGAAAGCCGAAGAAGACATACCACAGCACCATCGACCCTTCGCTCATGGAAGAAGTCGCAATCCCTGCGGCAATGAGGGCAAGGAGGCTGCCCAGAATCGCCCATCGGGGGATGTCCCGGTCCATGAGGCGCTTGATGCGCCCGTCTTTCGGAAGCATTTTGTCAATGGCAAACAACAAGGCCATAAAAACAAGAAACCCGATGAGAACGAACCAATCGGATAAGTGATAGGCATCGATGACGGATTCTACTATGCGGACGATGACCAGCCCCAGAAAATAACCGACAATGCCGCCAACCTTCACCTTCACAGCATCATTCCCCTTCTTCCCAGCCAGCTAACCAACCGACGTCGCCGTTTATTTTTGTTCCCGCTCCGCATTTCCCAAAGGCCAATTCACCGCCGGAAGGAGCAGCAGCAGCACGCTGAGCAGAAGGCTCCACAGCACCGTCGCGCGGCCGGCCTCCGGAGTTAACGTAACAATAAGAAGAATCGGAGCAAGCCAAGTCAGCCCCGTAACCAGTATGGGGGTGTCCCGTTCGGCAAACCGCTTCACGCGAGCGGAACGCGCTGCCAGCCATTTGCCTGCGCCAAACAGGAGGGAAACAGCGGCGCCCGTCAGAACCAGGGTCACCCAAGCGGATATTCCCCAAGCTGCTTCTGCAGCATCCCTCACCCAGTAGAGGATCTGAAACAGCGTCAGGATCAAGGGGAGGAAACGGCTCATTTTCAACGCAACTCACACTCCCTTCGGTAGCCCATGCTCTGGGGCAGATGCAAGCGGCTTGTTTTCTATATAGTACCACTTTTGATGGTCTGATCCCATCCTTTCAATTGCGAACCGTTCCCCGACCTAAGTCCGGGTGGCCCGCTGGACTTCCTTCCGTACCCGGGCACCGGATTATTCGTTATGATAGAAAAGCGGAAAAACGATATCGCGAACGGCTTCGAACGTACATAAACCGGATCGGCTGACAGGAAAGGCAAACCCTGAAACTAAGGTAAGAGGAGCGATAGAATGAAACGGAAAGCGTTGCTGATTGTTTTGCTGGGGGGATGCGTGATTTTGAGCGCATTCGGAATCGGGCTTTACTCGGAGGTGTTTGGGTTTGGAGGCAATGACCAGGAAACCGGATACGCGGAGGCTTCGGAAATGGCCGTCTCCGGGGATGACGACGTGGAAGTCCAGACCTTTTCCGCGGCGGAGGTGGGCGAACTGGACGTATCCTCCACCTCGGCGGACATTTTTATCAGCCGCACCGAAGGCAGCGACATCAAAGTGACCCTCCGGGGCAAGACGAGCGGATGGGGAAACGGAACCAACCGGCTGGTTACCGAATTGAGCGGGAACAAACTGACAGCCAAGGTGGTGCAAAAGGGGACGGTTTTTGGTGGCAGCTCCCTCCGGCTGGACATTGACCTGCCGGATCAAGCCTACGAGAAGGTGCATGTGAAAACCGCGTCCGGGGTGCAGACCATTAACGAGCTGAACGCAGCACTGCTGGAGACGGTCTCAACCTCGGGCGATGTGCACGTCACCCATTTTTCGGGCGTGCTGCAGTCGAGCACCACCTCCGGCAAGGTGGAAGTGACCGACAGCATCGGAGACGCGACAGTCGGAACCATTTCGGGCGACCAGGAGCTGAGCGGCATGATGGAAGGGACGCTGACCATCTCCACCACCTCCGGCGAAGTAGACGTCATCGGAGCGGAAAAAACCAAAACCGGCTTTTCCTCCATTTCGGGCGATTTCGACTTCTCCGGAACGGCGGGCGAGCTGGCGGTCGAAACGACCTCCGGTGCGATGGAGATCGGGCTGGAGCAGCTAAACGGCGGGGTGAAGGCCACCTCCATCTCCGGCGACATCGACATCACCGTTCCGGAGGGCACTTCGTACCGCCTCGAGGCCAACACCGTCAGCGGAGACATTGAAGCCGATACCCCGGACTTCAAGGCTGCGTCGAGGTCCGAGCGCAGCCTGAAGGGAGAAGACGGCGAGGGCGGCCCCTTGATCAAGCTGGAATCCACCTCGGGCGTATTGAGCGTTACGGATTGACGCCGCGTTGACGCCGCGCAAGCGGCGAGTTAAATAAACAAGAGCAAACTGAGCGCCATCAGGGCCATGCCGGCAACCACGCCGTATATGGACAGATGGTGCTCTCCGTATTCCCGGGCCGCCGGCAGCAGTTCGTCCAGCGAGATGAACACCATGATGCCCGCCACACCGGCAAACAGAACGCCAAACAGCGTGTCGCTCATAAACGGCATCAGGATCAGGTAGCCGATCACCGCGCCGACAGGCTCCGCAAGCCCGGACAGAAAAGAGAGCACGAAAGCCTTTTTGCGCGAGCCGGTGGCGTAGTAGACGGGAATGGACACGGCGATTCCCTCCGGGATGTTGTGGAGGGCGATGGCCGTCGCGATGGCGATGCCGAGGCCGGGCTCGTTCAAGGTGGCGACAAAGGTGGCCAGCCCTTCCGGGAAGTTGTGGATCGCGATACTCAGGGCTACGAAAGTGCCGGTTTTCAAAAGCCGTTTGCTTTGGGCGGCGGTCAGTCCGGCATGGCGGATTTCGGCTACGCCGGCCTCCGGCATGTCTTCCACCTTGCGGACCTCATGAGGGTTTTCGCTGTGCGGGATGAACTTGTCGATGAGGGCGATGAGCGCCATGCCGCCGAAGAAGGAAAGCACCGTGACCCATGAGCCGGTGCGTTCGCCCAGTTCGCCTACCAGGGAGTCCTTCGCTTTCACAAAGATTTCGATCATGGAAACATAAATCATGACCCCGGCGGAAAAACCGAGCGCGAGCGAGAGATAGCGGGTGTTCGTGCGCTTCGTAAAAAACGCCAGGATGCTGCCGATGCCAGTGGAGAGCCCGGCAAACAGCGTGACGGCAAAACCAAGCCAGATTCCATCTGCCATTTGGTGCATTCGCCTCCTTCCGTTAAGTCTATGACAAAATGTTTCCCTGGGTTAAACTTTTTTCTCTTTATCAAAAAGTATAATCACCGGAGGACGAGAGTCAAGGAGCACCCGGAAAACAAGTATTTCGCCCGCGGATCGGGTACAATGGAATAAAGAACCGGAAGGACGGTGGTGCCCATGACGGAAAAACACAACCTGCTGTCACCCGAGGAATTGTCCGCCCTCCTGGAAACGCCGCAGCCCCCGGAAGAGAGCGCCGGGCGGCCGGAGGCGGAAGGCAGCGCGGGGCGGCCAGAGGCGGAAGAGAGCGCCGGGCAGCCGGAGGCGGAAGACGGCGCCGGCCGCTTTTGGAAGGAAGGCTTGCCGGCGGCTCCGGCGGGCGGCACGAGTGCGTCGTGTTCCTGCCGAACGGAGGAATTGAAGGAGACCATTCGCATGCTGGCGATCCGGGTGGATTTTCTGGAGAACCTGCTGCGGGAGCATATAAAAGAAAAAGCGGAACCCCTTGCGGGCGTCCGGCGGACAAGCTTTGCGGCTTCCGGGGGCGGGACTGCGGCGAAGGGCGAAGCAGGCTTGCGGCCGAAGGCGGAGGCGGGCAAGGAAACGGTCGGCGCGCCGGCACCGCTGCCTCCGCGGCGCGAACGGCACGGCCTGTCCGCGCGGGCCGCCCGCCGGCTGCGCCGCAAACGCGACTAAATCAGCAGGAGAGCGATACGCATGAAGGACGTACAGGAATTGATCGGCCGGCTGCTGGCCGATGGGACGCTGGCGCAGGCCGTGCTCAGCAACCCGCGTGTGAAAACGGCCGATTCGCCCAGCAAGCTGCGGGTCAAGCCCGTGCTTTTAAAAGGGGAACGGCAGTACCAGTTTACGTATACGGCAGGACCGAAAGAATTGCATGAGAACCATGCGCCGGACGAAGCGGAGAAGGTGCTGCTGGACCGGCTGGCGGAGCAGTTCAAGCAGGGGCTTTTTCAAGCGGAGGACGGCGATTATCAAGTGCTCGTCAGCAAGAAGGGGAAAACGTCGATTCTCCGGAAGCCGGCCACGAAGCAAACGGCTGCGCCCGCGGCGCATAACCGAACCAAACGGCGTTTGCTCGCCGAAGGAAAGCCGGTACCGTTCCTGGTGGAGCTCGGCGTCATGACCAAGGAAGGGAAGGTGGTCGCCGCCCGGTACGACAAGTTCCGGCAGATCAACCGCTTCCTGGAGCTGATTGACGACGTGCTGCCAGAGCTGCCGGACGACCGGACGATCCGGATCGTGGATTTCGGCTGCGGCAAATCCTATTTGACGTTCGCCCTCTATCATTACCTTGTCGCGGAGAAAAAGCGCCGGGTGGACATCACGGGCCTGGATTTGAAGGAGGACGTCATTCGCCACTGCTCGGAGCTGGTCGTCCGGCTCGGCTGCGAGGGGCTTGCGTTCCGCCGGGGCGACATCGCCGAGTACAAGGAGGCGAAGCAGGCGGATATGGTCGTCACGCTGCACGCCTGCGACACGGCGACCGACGCCGCTCTGGTTCAGGCCGTGGAATGGGACGCCCGGGTGATATTGTCCGTCCCCTGCTGCCAGCACGAGCTGTTCGGCCAGCTCGAAACGGGCGGGACGCTGGCGCCGATGCTGGAGCACGGCATCATCAAGGAACGCTTTGCGGCGCTGGCGACGGATTCCATCCGCGCCCGCTTGCTGGAGCTGTGCGGGTACCGGACCCAAATTCTCGAATTCATCGACATGGAGCATACGCCAAAAAACCTGCTGATCCGAGCGGTGCGTCAGGGGAAACCCGATGCGGCTCATCTGGGCAGGCTTGCGGTCGGTTATTTGGAAATGAAACGGTTCCTCGGTACCGATCCTTATCTGGAGCGGGGGCTTCATTCCAGACTGGCGCCGGTATTGGCATCAACCGAAACGGCGGGTTCCTCCTGAAGGAGCGGGCCGGAGACGGGCAAACGGCTCCCGCCGACCGTCTCAATGTTCTCGGCGATTTTTTCGAACAGCTCCGTGAGCTGCCGCATTTCTTCCGGACTGACGCCGTTGTACAGACGCGCCAACAGTTCATTGCGCTGGCGGCGCAGGGAAACCGACGTTTCCCGGCCGGACGGAGTGATCGCCAGGTATACAATGCGGCGGTCCTTCTCGTCGCGCACCCGTTCCGCGAAGCCGGCTTCGACCAGCCGGTCCGATATCCCCGTGATGGCGCCCGGGGTCAAATGCAGGGCGTCGGCCAGGGAAGATATTTTTTGCGGACCCTCGCGTTCGAGAATCGAGAGGACCAGCAGCTGATGCCGCGAGATGCGGCCCTCCAGCGTTTTTGTCCACAATGCCGTGAATTTTTTGTAAGCGCGGGCCATGGCTTGTTCCAGAGCGATGGCCGTTTTTTCATGTTCGGAAATGGGATTCGCCTCCTCGCGAATGGTGAACCGTGGGATGGTTCCATTTTACCAAACCTTGAAAAGCGCGAACAGGGAAGATCCCTTCCAGATGTGAAAAAGGCGGAAACCTTTGCGGCGCACATTCCGTATCTAGCAGAGGAACAAAAAGGGACAGCTGGAAGGAAAACGAGAGAAGAGAGAACAAGGAGGAGTGCGATATGGATAAGCCGACGGTTCAATTGACCGGCCTGTCAAAGAAAATCGGGTCCAAATTGATCATCGACAACCTCAGCTTCGAGGTTCCCCGGGGGGAAGTCTTCGGCTTTCTCGGCCCTAACGGGGCGGGGAAAACCACGACGATCCGGATGATGGTCGGGCTGATGAAGCCGACGGCCGGCGATGTGCTGATCGAGGGGAAAAGCATCACGCGGGAATTTGAGCAGGCGATCCGCCACGTCGGAGCGATTGTGGAAAACCCCGAAATGTACAAGTATATGAGCGGCCGCAAAAATTTGCTTCATTACGCCCGGATGGTCCCCGGTGTCACGGAGGAACGGATCCATGAGGTCATCCGGCTCGTCGGGCTCGAAAACCGGATCCGGGACAAGGTCAAGACGTATTCCCTCGGGATGCGCCAGCGGCTCGGAGTGGCCCAGGCGCTGCTGCACAAGCCGACGCTGCTGATTCTGGACGAGCCCACGAACGGCCTCGATCCGGCCGGCATCCGCGAGCTGCGCGACTACCTGCGCATGCTGGCGCACGAGGAGAACATTTCCATCGTGGTTTCGAGTCACCTGCTGACGGAAATGGAGCTGATGTGCGACCGGGTCGGCATCATCCAGAACGGCAAGCTGGTTGACGTTCGCCAGATCAAGGGAAAAAAAGCGGACTCCGTGTCCCAGCGCTACCTGTTCGAGGTGGCGAGTCCGCAGGAGGCCGCAGCGGCGCTCGCGGCCGGCAGCTGGACGGCGGCGGTGACGGCGGATGGCCTGGAGGTCGAAGCGGACCGCGAGCGGGCGGCCGATATCAACGCTTTTCTGGTCGGAGCCGGCCACCGGGTGTACGGCATTCGCCCGGTAATGCGCACGCTCGAGGATGAATTCCTGGAGATGACGGGAGGCGAGCAAATTGTTTAATCTGATCCGCAACGAGAACATGAAGATCTTCAGCCGCTTGAGGACCGCCGTGCTGCTGATTATTTTGGCTGTGGTCACCATTCTGTTCTCCTTCGCCAGCTATGCCATCTATGATTCCGGGGGTCCGGACGAGAACTGGCGGCCTAACGTCGAGCAAAGCATCGGCTCCATCCGGGAGGTGATGGAGGGGACAAGCGGCGAGCTGCGGAAGACTTACGAAAACGAGATCAAAATCGCCGAATATCGCCTTGCGCACGACATTCCGCCCAATGAAGGCGGCGTATGGTCCGGGATGCAGAACTGGGCCAGCTTTTTGATTCTCCTTGTGGGGGTATTTACCGTCATCATTGCGGCGGATATGGTCGCGAACGAATTTTCCACAGGTACGATCAAGCTGCTGCTGATCCGGCCCGCCTCCCGAAGCAAAATTTTGCTGTCCAAGTTCGTCGCCACGTTCCTGTTCAGCCTTGTGATGCTGATATTGACCTTTGTGCTGTCGTATTTGTCCCACGGCATCCTGTTCCGCTTTGCCGGCTCGGATCTGCCTTACTTGTACATAGGGGGTGACGGAGCGGTCCATGAACGGAGCATGCTGCTGCATACCTTGTCCGTTTACGGCCTGGAATGCATCAGCCTGCTGATGATCGTGACGCTGGCGTTTATGATCTCCGCCGTCTTCCGCAGCAGCTCGCTCGCCATTGCGCTTTCTCTGATCTTTTACCTGGCGGGGGGCGTGCCGGCTCTGCTGCTGCAAAAATACGAGTGGATGAAGTTTTACTTGTTCAACAATACGTCGCTGTCCGTCTACATCGACGGCACGCCGCCTTATGAAGGCATGACGATGGGCTTTTCCATCGCTGTTCTCGCCGTGCACTTCGCGGCGTTTGTCGCACTCTCCTGGTTTGTCTTCACCAAGCGGGACGTGGCGGCCTGAGCCGGACCCGGCGCGCTTTCGCAGACAGCCCCTTCTTTCCTTCCGGAAAGAGGGGCTGTTTGCGCTCAGCCGAGAATCGAGAGCACGTGATCGAGAGACTGCGGCGGGACCTGGGCGATCAGATCGCCGTGCGTCCGCAGCCGTTCCGTCATGGTGCGCAGGTTGAATTCCCGGGGATCGGCCCCCGCCTCAACCTCGTGCCAGTGAAGAGGCGCCGACACGGAGGCCGCACGCCGGGCCCGCGGGGTATACGGAGAGGAAAGCGTCTTGCCGTACCAATGCTGGAGGTAATCGACGTAGATCAGATCGCCGCGGTTTTTTTTGAGCCGCTCGATGGTGAACAGACGCGGATGCTTCTGGACCAGGTACTTGCCGAGAAATTCGCCGATGACGCGAAGCTGGGCAAAGGTGTAGCCGCGCCGGATCGGCACGTAGAGCTGCACCCCGGTCGCCCCGGAGGTTTTGGGCACCGCGCGGATGTTCATCTTGTCGAGCGCCTCGCCGATCAGCGAGACGGCGGGCATGATGCGCGGCTCCTCGTCCAGCGTGGGGTCAATGTCAAGGATCCACTCGGCCGGAAGTTCATCGCCGACCCGATGAAGCGACGGGTGGAATTCCAGGCAGGCCAGATTGCCGAGCCAAAGCAGGGTGGGCAGGGTATCGGCCACCACGTAGCGGATGCCCTGCAGCTCGGCCGTACGGACGAACGGGGGGAGCGGCTCGGGGGCGTTTTTCTGGTAAAACGACTTGCCTTCCACGCCGTTCGGAAAGCGAATCGTGGTCAGGTACCGGTCCCGGCAGTAATGCAGCAGGTAGGGAGCAAGCGCCACGAGGTGCTGGAGGAATTCCAGCTTGGTAATGCCGGGCTCCGGCCACAGCACCTTATCGGGGTTCGTCACGGCGATTTCCACGCCTTCGACGCGAACGCTTCCTTTTTCCGCCGTTTTCATGACCGAATCCCTCCGCCTTGTTCAAAGGTGCATTCCGCCAGCCGGTCCGGGACAAACGACTGGATGCTCGGCTGCCGCAGCGTTCCGTGGACGGTCCATTCCAGAAACCGGACCTTGACGGCGAACACCGGCTTCAGCCAGACGGCGCCGGCCAGCCGCGAAGGAGCTGCGGCAAAGGGCCGCTCCCGCACGGCCAGCGGCAGGGCGGCAGCCGTAAAAGCCGCCCAATCCTTGGCCGACAGCTTGCCGGTTCCCGCGTGGCCGATGTAATGGAGGCGGCCTTCTCCGTCGTAAAGCCCGAGCAGAAGGGCGTTGACCGTCTGGCCCCGCAGCGTCACCCCGCCGACGGCCGCAATCAGATCGCGGTAATGCTTGATCTTCAGCCAGCGCTTGTCTTTTCCGCCGATACTGTAAAGGGAATCGGTCCGCTTGCAGACGACGCCCTCCATCCCTTTGGCTCCCACGGCGGCGTAAAGCCCCGCCGCATCGGGGAAGCTTTGCACCGGCTGCACGGTTTCGTCCGGGCGAAGGATCGCCTGGAGCCGCTCCTGCCGCTCCGCAAGCGGACGGTCCGTCAGCCAAACGCCGTCTTCGTAGAGCAGATCGAACACCATGTAGTGCACCGGCACCGTTTGGCGGACGGAGGCGACGCGGTCCAGGCGGCGAAGACCGTCGCGCTTCATGACGGCATGAAAAGAAGGAAGCCCGTTCAGCAGGGAAACGACTTCGCCGTCCAGGACAAAACGCTTCGCGGCGCAATACGACGAATTCTCCGAAAGCTCGGGATAATGCGCGGTCCGTTCGTTCAGGCTGCGGTTAAACAAGCGTACCCCGGCCCCATCGGCGTAAGCGAGCACCCGCACGCCGTCCCACTTCACCTGGGCGGTCCAGAGCTCCCCATCGGGCGGAGCATCGGCGGACATCGGTTCGAAAGGAACGATGGGATTCATGAACAGCCTCCTTCTTTTAAAGTGATAATTATTCTCAAATAATTGTTGAACTATTCTGAATCGCGGGGTATAATGAAAACAGAACTTGTGACAAATATCACAATTATAAGTGATGAATTTCACGAGAGGAAAAGAGAAACCCTACCTTCAAGGAGGAATCCCAATATGAAAATCGCGGTTATTGGATGCACCCACGCCGGAACGGCGGGCATCGTCAACATGGCGGCTTTGTACCCCGAAGCGGAAATCACGGCTTACGAACGAAACGACAACGTTTCCTTTTTGTCCTGCGGCATCGCCCTTTATGTAGGCGGCGTGGTAAAAGACCCGCAGGGGCTGTTTTATTCCTCGCCCGACAAGCTCCGGGAGCTGGGCGTGACGATGAAGATGCGGCATGAGGTGCTGCATGTCGATACCGAGGGCAAAACCTTGAAGGTGCGCGATCTTGCAACAGGACGGGAAAGCACAGACACGTACGACAAACTGGTGATGACGACGGGCTCGTGGCCGATTGTGCCCCGTTTCGAGGGAATTGACCTCCCCCGTATTATGCTCTGCAAAAACTGGAATCACTCCAACGAAATTATCGAGCAGGCCAAAGGTGTCGACAAAATTACCGTTGTCGGAGCGGGTTACATCGGCATTGAGCTGGTGGAAGCGTTCGAGCAGAACGGCAAGCAGGTGACGCTGATCGACGCCGCCGACCGGGTGCTGAGCAAATACCTGGACCCGGTGATGACGGACGCCGTGGAAAAAGAGCTTTCGGCGCGCGGCATCCGGCTGGCCCTGGGCCAAACCGTCACCCGCTTTGAAGGGAACGATGCGGGCGTAACGAAGGTGGTCACCTCGAAAGGCGAATATGAAACCGAAATGGTGGTGCTCTGCATCGGGTTCCGGCCGCAAACGGACCTGCTCAAGGGAAAGGTCAAGATGCTGGACAACGGCGCGATCGTGGTGGACGAATACATGCGGACGAGCGTGCCCGATGTTTTCGCCGCCGGCGACAACTGCGCGGTCCTTTACAATCCGACCAAGCAGCCGGCCTATATTCCGCTCGCCACCAACGCGGTGCGGATGGGTACGCTGGTCGCCAAAAACCTGACGGGCGAAAACGTCCGCTACCGGGGGACGCAGGGTACGTCGGGCATCAAAATTTACGAGGACAACATTGCCGCTACCGGTTTGACGGAACAATCGGCTCAAGCCATGGGCATTAATGTGAAGAGTGTCACAATTGTGGAAAATTACCGGCCCGAATTTATGCCCACGCACGAATCGGTTACCCTCAAAGTGGTTTACGGGGAAGGGGACGGTAAAATTCTCGGCGCCCAGCTCATGTCCAGGGCCGAGCTCACGCAATCGATCAATACCTTGTCGGTCTGCATTCAGGCAGGCATGACCATGGAAGAGCTGGCGTTTGCCGATTTCTTCTTCCAGCCGCATTACAACAAGCCGTGGAACTTCTTGAATACCGCCGGGCTGGAGGCGGTGCGGGAACGGACAAAGCCGCTTGCCCCGGTTCCGGTTCACGCCTGATTGCTCCGCCAAACCGAAAGGCCGCCGGGATTCGGCGGCCTTTTTGCTGTTCTTCCAGGGCTAACGGCCCGCCGGAGCGGGCGTTTCGCTGTTTTTCGCCTTTCGAAATTCCATGAAGGCGCTGGCCAGGGAAAGGACGAGACAAAGCCAGTAGCCCCAGGCCACGTAAGTTGCCGCAGTTTGATAATACAGCCCCAGCGCGTAACCGAGGGCGATAAAGCCGACGGCTGCAACGAGAAGCCAGTTGGTCAGCTTCCGCCACTGATGGCCGGACCAGCCGGCGAACATTCCTTTGGAACGGGAGCCGGGGGATTGCCGGCCGTCTTTCTGTTTGGACGGCTCAGGAGCGCCCGCACCATTGTCCGCAGCTGGATAGGGCCCCGAAACGTCGCTGGGCCCGCCTGAACGCGGCGGCGTTGGTTCCGCCTTCTGACCTTTGCCCTCCGCATTTTTGTGCCGCTCGATCTCCTTCAAGCCGCTGACCGCCGCCGGCATCGGATACGGATGCTTGCGTTTGGCATTTTTGCGGACCAAATACATAACCCGGAACGTGATCGAAAGGACGGCGACCGGCTGGACAATCAAATAAAACACCGGAAGGCCGAAATTGGAGAACAGGTGCACATCCGCTGAGCCGCGAAAGGCAAAGATCGCAGTAATCAGAAGCAGCAGGCCGCAGCTTCGCCGGACAACGGACTGGTCCCCGGATTTCGTGTAGCTGGCGATTCCCATGGCAATGGAGATGTAAATCACCGCAGTCGCCGCCACGGCGATCGGAAAATAGACCCAGAAGAAAGGAAGCTCCACCCGGTCCAGAAAATCCGTCAGGAAAATTTGCAGCGTCAGCGAGTATATGGGGTACACCTGCTTGGCGGTAACGGTAGCCCCGTTCACTATCATGCACAGCTCGACCAGCACGGTGCTGATAAAGGTAGCGATCAGGACGGCGAAGCGTCCCGCCGCGCGCAGCTGGTTCGGGTTGTTGAGGCTGTTCATGAAAGCGCCAAGAATGACGATGTTTCCGTACCAGGAGGAGCCCGTTAACCCCGCCGCGGCAAGCCGCAGGGGAGATTCCACGAAAAACGGATCGAAGCGGTAGACGGAGAACTGGTTCGTCAAGGCGAGCGGCAGAATCAGCTGGGACAACAAAAGCAGAGGATAGACCAGCTCAATGATGCGAACGGACGGTTCCACGGAATTTCCCGCCAGGTAGGCCACTACACCAAAGAAGAGAAGCAGAATAATCTCCAGCGGCGTATGGGGCAAAAGGGAAACCTTGATGAACAAAACGATCAGCTGGATGTCCCGGACGAAAACGAACCAGATGGTCAAAAGCGCAACCAGGTTAATGCAGCCGCCCAGCACCGGGCCAAAAATAATCCGGTGAATTTCAAACAGGTTTTTGCCTGGATAGTGCTTGGCCAGAGCAGCGAAAAAGGCCACCAGGCAGAACCCGTAAAAAACGGGGACGATCAAGGAAAACGCGCTGTCCCCGGCCGCCACCCTTGCCAAAAAGGCGGGCAGATTGACAAGGGACGTGACCGTCAGCAGCGCCGCGGTCAGAAAGGCAAATTGCCGTTGGCTTATGACAATCCGGGTCATATGTACAGCCACTCCTTTGCGAAAACATAGAGGGGAATCGCGACCTGGTCAATCAGATACCGGGTCGGCATCTCCACCTCGACCCCGAGAGCCCGCAAGCCAAGAATAATCACAACCAAGCCGTCAAGGACAAGCAGCACCGCTTTGTCGGTTTTGTCGACCCGGCGCTTGCGCAGGAATGCCAGGTCGTAAAGAAATACGCCGGCAATTAGGCAGATCAGCGTAATGTTAAACAGCCCGCTTATCATTGATTGCCGACCTCCTTGGCGACGTTGTTGTTCGTCAGCCCGGTATGAGTAATTCTGCTCTGAACATGAATGTTCAAGTCGATGCCGGCAAACGCTTTGCGCCAGTCTTTTGCGAAGTAGTCCCTCCACTGTCCCGGGTATTTCCGGAAAAAGCGGTTGGACATGCCGACCGAATCCGTCTGTTTTTCCTGCATTTGAGCAAAGGCCGCTTCTACCGAAAGACGGATCTGCTTCTCCACTTCGGCGCAGATTTTGTTGATGTTTCGCGGATCGTTCAACTCAAGGATCCCGTAATTCTCCAACACGGCGCCTACAGTCTGCACGTCAAGATCAAATCCGATTTTGTTTCCGGGGAGAATCCGAGGCTTCAGGACGCTTTTCCCTTCAATAAGGCTCACTGTTATGTATTGGCCCGGGATGACGGAAACCTCGACTTCGTGGGGAACGAATTCGCCGGACAGCCAGTGAAGGCCAATCATGGCTTTATCTTTAAAAATCCCGACCATTTTGTCGTCCTTGAACTGGGCGTACCCGAGCAGCTTGATTTGCTGCGTGGTTTCCCCAACGCCCTCGTCCATGTTTTCATCCAGCCCCATATAAACAATGACCGGATCGACATGGGGGGTGCCGAAGGCCTGGGCGACATTTTTCATGTTATTGAGCGCTCGGCCCCGTCCGCGCACAATTTCCCGCAGCGATTCCCAGCTGTAGATGTCGATGGGCGATTCGCCCACCAGCAGCTCCTTGCCTTTTCCCTGCGAAACCATGATCAGCCCGTTCAACCGGTTTTCCGGCAGCCGGGCGAATACGTCAAATACTTCCCGAATGCCCCGTTTTGCCATGTCCTCCCCGATCACCACGACACGGCGGTGGGCGGTGGTGCTTCGTCTGGCAAGACGAAGCTGGACGCTTTGCATGGCGTCCCGGAGCGTCTTGCCCGTTTCATCCAAAAGGTCGAAGGGCTTGCCTTGTCCGCCTCCTCCGCCTCCTTCGGGTCCCCCCATTTTTGATGGAATCGGATAGATGCAGCCAAGCTCCACCGTTCCGTTTGGAGCAATGTCAACGGAGGAAGCCAGCGCAAACGCCATGTCGTTCAGCTCGGTACGGTCCCAGCAGCCGCTGAGCAGCGGAACGGCAAGCACAAGCGGCCACAGGCGCGCCGCCGATCGCTGCGCCGTTTTTCCTTTCGGGGCTTCAGCGTTTGTCTTGTTCCGGTTTCGCACCGCCGGGTTCCTCCCTTCCGGATTGCGGTTGTCCGCTTTTCTTAGCGGAACCGCCGTTCTCTGAATCGGCTTGTTTTCCGTCCTCCGCGACTTCTTCGGGAACTTCCTTCATGCCCTTTTGCTTTAAAATCCACTTCTCGGTTTGGACGCCGCGGCGCACCATGTCCTGGGGGTGAAAGAAGCCGGGGCGGGTGGTGGAAGCCCAGTTGGGCAGCCGGATCAGGGCGGATTTCGCATCGATGCCCGAGTAGGGAGCGGCCGGCGCCAGATAGGACACGCCAAACGACCGAAGCTGCGCCATATGCCCCAAGATCAGCACCGTGCCGATCACTACGCCATAGAAGCCGAACATGGAGGCGAGAATGATCAACGGGAACCGGAGCAGCCGGAGCGCCACCGCGCCGTTGTACTGCGGGATGGTAAAAGAAGCGATCCCCGTGATGGAAACGACGATGACCACGGGAGCCGACACGATACCGGCCTGCACGGCGGCCTGCCCGATGATCAAAGCCCCCAGGATGCTGAGCGCCGAGCCGATCTGCTTGGGCAGCCGGATCCCGGCTTCCCGCAGCGCTTCAAAAATAATTTCCATCAGAAGCACCTCGACCACCGCCGGAAACGGAATTCTTTCGCGAGACGCTGCGATGCTGAGCAGCAGGCTGGTCGGAATCATTTCCTGGTGAAACGTTACGGCCGCGACATAGGAGGCGGGCACGAACAGGGACAAAATCAGGAAGGTATAGCGCAGCCAGCGCAGAAAGGTGGCGAATTGAAACCGTTCATAATGGTCTTCGACGGACAGCAAAAAGTTCAGGAACACCGTAGGCACAATGATCACCATCGGCGTGCCGTCTACGAAAACGGCGACCCGCCCGTTCATCAGGGCGGCGGCGACGGCATCGGGACGCTCCGATATTTGCGTCTGCGGAAAAGGAGAAAAGGCGCTGTCCTGAATATATTCCTCGATTTGGCCGGTTTCGAGAATCAGATCGACGTCAATCATCTTCAGCCGTTTTTCCACTTCCTTGACAATGGCGGGGTCTGCAATGCCTTCCATATAGCTGATCACCAGATTGGTGCGGCTGTGCCGGCCGAGGACCATCGGCTTCATCTTCAGGTTCGGCGATTTGATTTTCCGGCGCACCAGCGATGTGTTGACCCGGATGCCTTCGATGAAGCCTTCCTGCGGGCCGCGCACAATTTCCTCGGTCGAAGGCTTGCTGACCGAACGCATGTTAAACCCGCGAATCTCCATGAGAATGGCTTTTGTGTTGCCCTCCAGCAGAATGGCGGTGTCCCCGCTCATCACGCCGTCCAGCAAATCCGCATAATTGTCGACCAGCTTGATCTGCGTGACCGGGAGCACCTTTTCCTTGAGCGATTCGACGTCCGGCTTTTCGCCTTTCCAGTACAGCATCAGCATTTCCAGCTGCCGCTGAATCTGATCGGATTTGACGAGGCCGTCCACCATAACCGCGAGCGCCTTCACGCCGGGATCGGCTTCAAAAGGGCGCAGGACGACATCGGAGCAGTCCTGAAACAGCTCTTTCAGGTAGCTCATGTTGGGCTCCAGCTTTTCTTGAATGCCGACGTCCTTCAGTTCGGTGACATTGGAAAAGTGAACCGGTCCGATCGCCTCATGCCCGTTTTGCTTTTTTTCTTCCTTTGTTTTGCCGCGTCTGCGAATCAATGGGATCACCTGCTTTGGTTCCGTTTGGCGCCGGCGGGAGGAACTGGCACGGCGGGAAATCGCCGTTAGTGTCTCCGGCCCCAGGGAAAATATGTACCGGCCCAAACAAAAGGAGCCTGAACGGCTCAGGCTCCTGTTTTCTTCCGTTTTCCGCGCGCCGCGCCTTTCGCGCCTGCGGCCTTCTTGTCGCTTTTGTCCGCCGGAATTGCGGCGGGCCGGGTCGCATCCAGACTGGCCTGGAGCGCCGCCATCAAATCAATGACATTCGCCCGCTCCGGCTCCGGCGCCGCACGGATTTCTTCGCCGGCGATTTTCTTGTCGATGGCTTCCATAAGGGCGGTCCGGTATTCGTCTTTGTATTTTTGGGGCTCGAACGGAGTGGACAGCTGCTCGATCAGCGCTTTGGCCATCGCCAGCTCCTTTTCGTTGACGGCGCCTGCCTCCGGCAGATTCGGCACCTGGGCGACCTGGCGGATTTCGTCGGGGAAAAAGATCGTCTCCATCGCCAGACAGCGGTCGATCACGCGGATGGCGGCCAGGCTGCTTTTGGAACGGAGGCTGACGGAGGCGATGCCGATTTTCCCTGTTTGCTTGATGGATTCCAGCAGCAGGCGGTAGGCGTTCGAGCCTGTGTCCCCGGGGCCCAGATAATAAGTTTTCTGAAAGTAGATCGGATCGATTTCCGCCAGGTCGACGAAATCCAAAATTTTGATTTCCCGGCTTGCTTCACCGGCCAGCGCCTCCAGCTCGTCCTTCTCGAAGAGAACGAACCGGCCGGGCTCGTATTCGTAGCCCCGGGTAATTTCCTCCCAGGCGACTTCCTTTTTGCAGGTGGGGCACGTACGAACGTAATTCAGCGGGGTGGAGCAGGCCTTGTGGATGTAGCGCATGGAGATGTCCTTGTCCTCGGTGGCGGCGAACATCCGGACCGGCACGTGCACCAGTCCGAAGCTGATCGCCCCTTTCCACATGGTATGCATGAATGCCCTCCTTTCGGGTCGCGCTTTCCCGTTTCAGTATCCCCACGCCGCGGCGGGACTATGAGGCGCCGGATGAATTGTTTCCTTGATAGGCCGGGATGCGAAGGCTATAATAATGGGTACTGACGATAGCCGAAAGAGGAGCGGAAGGAATGAGCGGAACGCCGCGCTACGAATACCGGTCGAAGGGGCTTGCGGACACCGCGCGCCTCGCCCGTGCGCTCGCCGGGGAGGCGGAGCCGGGGATGGTTATCGCTCTGGAGGGCGATCTCGGGGCGGGGAAAACCGCCTTTTCCCAGGCGCTTGCCGCCTCGATCGGCGTAACGGATGTGGTGAACAGCCCGACGTTTACCATTATTAAAGAGTATGAAGGCGCCGAGTTGCCCTTCTATCATATGGATGTGTACCGGCTGACCGCCGACGAGGCGGCTGAGCTCGGACTGGACGATTATTTTTATGGCGACGGGCTGACGGTGGTGGAGTGGGCGAGCCTGATCGAGGAGCTTCTTCCCCCCGAGCGCCTGAACGTCCATATCGGGTATGAAGGCCCGGAGGAACGCCTTTTCGTGCTTGAGCCGAAAGGCGAACGCTATGCGGCCTGGTGCGAGTCCGCGATACGGAATGGAGTTTTGAAATGAAAACGGAAACGGAACAAGCGAATCACGGCCTGGAAACGGTTCAAGCGGAAGGGCTTTTGCTGGCGTTCGACACGTCCACGGTTTCGATGACGGCGGCGCTCATGGCCGGCGACCGGCTGCTCGGCGCATCCGAGCGCCACGCCGAGCGCAACCATTCCATTTACCTGCTGCCCATGGCGCAGGAGCTCATGCAGTCGCTCGGCGTGACGCCGGACAGGCTGGCGGGCCTTGCCGTCGGAATCGGCCCGGGCTCGTACACCGGCGTGCGCATCGGCGTTACGGCCGCCAAGACGATGGCCTGGGCGCTCGGCCTGCCCGTCGCGGGCGTATCCAGCCTGGCGGCGCTGGCGCTCGGAGCGATGCGGCCGGCGGAGAGCGAGGCAGCGGGGCTGGCGTCCGGCGCGGTGTGGCCGGCGGAGAGCGAGGCAGCGGGGCTGGCGCTCGGCGCGATGCGGCCGGCGGAGAGCGAGGCAGCGGGGCTGGCGTCCGACGCGGAGCGCGCGGCGGATGGCGAGGCAGCGGGGCTGGCGTCCGACGCGGGGCGAGCGGCGGAGAGCGAGGCAGCGGGGCTGGCGCCTGACGCGGGGCGAGCGGCGGATGGCCGAGTGGCAGCGCAGGCGCCTGACGCGGAGCGCGCGGCGGATGGCGAGGCAGCGGCGCCGGCACAAACGTCTGGCGGCAGGGACTGGCTGGTGCCGCTGATGAACGCGCGTCGGGGCCAGGTGTACACGGCTCTGTTCGCGGCGTCCGCTGACGGGCCCGATTCCGCGGGAGACCTCGGGCAAACGGGGGACGCGGCGGATACGCTTGTGGGCGCCATCGGCGACACCAACGGTGCTGCCGAGGAAAGCCTGCTTTATGCCGACGACCGGCTCTCCTTCCGTCGCGTGCGGGAGGACGGCATCCGGCTTCTGGAGCCTTGGCTGGAAGAGCTGTCCAGCCAGGCTGCCGCTGCTGCGGAGCCGCCGGGCCGTATTTTGTTCGTCGGAGAAACGGAGCCGTTTGCGGAGGAGCTGAACGCGTTTACGGCGGGCCGACCGCCGGGCGCGACGGCGGTTCTTCCCCTGGAGATCCACGCCTATTCGGTCGGACTCTTGGCCGGAAGGGCGATGCGAACCGGACGAATTTCCGATCCGCATGATCTGGTTCCGAACTATACCCAGCTTGCGGAAGCGGAAGTCAAGCTGCTCGCCAAGCGGAGAGGGGAGGCGCGCTGATGGAGGAGCGGGTTTGGCGCGATGAGCTGCCGCTGACGTTTCGGCGCATGAAGCTGGACGACATCGACCGCGTCTGCGCCATCGAAAAGGAAGCGTTCACCACGCCCTGGTCGGCGGGCGCATTTTACAACGAGCTGATGAACAACCATTTTGCCCACTACATGGTCATGGAGTCGGGGCTGGAGATCGCGGGCTACGCCGGCATGTGGCTCATCATGGACGAAGCCCACATCACCAACATCGCCGTCCGAAAAATTTACCGCGGGCGCAAGCTGGGCGAACGCCTGGTGAGCGAGCTGCTCAAAACCGCCAGCTTTATGGGTGCCGCCAAAATCACACTGGAGGTGCGGGTGACCAATCACATCGCCCAAAACCTGTACCGTAAAATGGGGTTCCGCGACGCGGGGCTCCGCAAAGGCTATTACACGGATAATAACGAAGACGCCCTGATCATGTGGGCGGATCTCGAACCGTATATGCGCAAGTGAAGGAGAGTGCCAAAATGCTCGAGGAGAAGGGGCGGACCGACCGCCCCTGCTATATTCTCGCCGTTGAAACGAGCTGCGACGAAACGTCGGCCTCCATTGTGGAGGACGGCAAGGTCACCCGGTCCAACGTGGTATCGAGTCAGATCGAAACCCACAAGCAGTTCGGAGGGGTCGTGCCGGAGATCGCTTCGCGCAAGCACGTCGAATCGATCACGCGGATCATCGGACACGCCATGGACGAGGCGGGCATTCGGCCGCAGGAGCTGTCGGCGGTCGCCGTGACGCAGGGGCCGGGGCTCGTCGGCTCCCTGCTCGTGGGACTTGTCGCGGCGAAGTCGCTGGCGCTTTCCCTGGGCATCCCGCTGATTGCCGTCCATCACATTGCGGGCCACATCTATGCGAACGCGCTTGTGCATGAGCTGGAGTATCCGCTGGTGACGCTTGTGGTGTCCGGCGGCCACACGGAGCTGGTCGTGATGGATGCGCCCGGCCGTTTCCGGATCATCGGGCGGACTCGGGACGACGCGGTCGGCGAAGCGTACGACAAGGTGGCGCGGGCGCTCGGGATGCCCTATCCCGGCGGCCCGCATGTCGACCGGCTGGCCCGGGAGGCGGATGAAGGCATCCCGATGCCGCGCTCCTGGCTGGAGCCGGACTCCTATGATTTCAGCTTCAGCGGGCTGAAATCGGCGGTGCTCGCGGTGCTGAATCAGGCCCGCATGAAGGGCGAGACGCTTGACCCGGCCCGCGTCGCGCGGGGCTTCCAGGAATCGGTCACGGAAGTGCTGACCGAAAAAGCGCTGCGCGCGGTTCGCGCTTACGGCGCAAAGCAGCTTTTGCTCGCGGGCGGCGTTGCCGCCAACCGCGGCCTGCGCGAGCGGTTGACCGCCCGCTGCCGCGAGGCCGGTATCCCGCTGCTGGCGCCGCCGCTCGATCTGTGCACCGACAACGCGGCCATGATCGGCGCGGCCGCTTACCTCAAGTGGCAGCACGGGCAGTACGCGCCGCTGGAGCTGAAAGCGGAGCCCCTGCTTTCGTTGGAGGAATGGTCCGTACCTTAACGGGCACGTGACATTCATACGTCCGATGCAGCGATTCTGCCGGTCCCCCGCCTCTGTCCCATCGAGACTGATGAGGAAAGTTGAGGCTTCCGCTGTCCTCAGCGGGCACCTCCCGGAACAGCATCCTCCGTTACTTTTTCAGCAAGAACCGTTCCTTCGTTGATGGCCATCCATTTTAACGAATGGGACGGTTTTTTCGCATTTTTGTGCAGGGAAACGATGGCGGCATGCTGCGTTCTAAATTCTAACGGTTGCCACAGGGCTTATTTGGCTCAAAATGTTCCGTTTCAAATTCTAACGGTTGCCACAGAGCTTATTTGGCTCTTTTTCTCAAAAAATCCTCGGTTTTCGCGTAAATAAGCCCGCTCGCAACCGTTAGAATTCCAAAAGCCGCGTTTTTGACCAAATAGCCTCTGTGGCAACCGTTAGAGTAGCCCGCCTTCTCTAGAGGATCATCGGGCCCGCCTTCTCTGGACTCGCNATTCCAAAAGCCGCGTTTTTGACCAAATAGCCTCTGTGGCAACCGTTAGAGTAGCCCGCCTTCTCTAGAGGATCATCGGGCCCGCCTTCTCTGGACTCGCAGGATCACCAGACGGGCTGTCCCCGAACTCGAGGATCATCGAGCCGGCGTTCTCTGAACTCGCAGGATCGCCACGCGGACTGTCCCCGAACTCGAGGATCATCGAGCCTGCGTTCTCTGAACTCGCAGGATCACCAGGCGGGCTGTCCCCGAACTCGAGGATCATCGAGCCCGCGTTCTCTGAACTCGCAGGATCACCAGACGGGCTGTCCCCGAACTCGAGGATCATCGAGCCCGCCTTCTCTGGACTCGTAGGATCACCAGGCGGGCTGTCTCCGAACTCGAGGATCACCGGGCTCGCTCTTCTCTGAACTTGAGGATCATCGAGCCCGCCTTTTCTGAATATTCCGAACCCTATGCCATGTTCCGCCGGCCCAAATTTCCCGATTTCCCGCCTCATCTGCACGTTCATTCCCTCATCCTCCAGAACGCGCACACCGAGCAGGACTAACCTTGTCCGCGTGACATTCGTGCATTCCCCTGGTATTTCTTTGAACATTCATCCTTCTCTTCCGCACTCCGCCGCCTGTCCAACGTTTATCGCACACCATCAAGCGCCCATTCTTCCTCCGTATGTGCGGAGTGCGAATCGCCATTCCACAAAATGAGCATAAACGCTCTTCCCTCCATACTACATGCTATGGAAATGCCTCATTCGCTGGACGCATGTCACGCCTCTTTTCATGGACGCATGACACGCCTCATTCGCTGGACGCATATCATGCCTTTTTCCATGGTCGCTTTCCATGCTTCTTTCCATGAACGCTTTCCATGCCTCTGTCACGGAAGCCCGTCTTTTTTCGCCGCGCAGGTTCTTCTTCCGCTAACCGGGTAAAAGTGACAAACCGCCTTGTCCCGCTATGTCGAAATCGAGACGGCCTGCGGAATGGCGCGGCTCCGCCTGAAACTTTTTCCTCTTCCCGTTCGTTATGTTAAGGAAAGGAAGAAACTGAATTTCACGGAGGGATTATCCACATGAGCACATACGGCTACGGAAGAAAAAGACACACACGCGGGCTTACTTATTCCGCACTTTTGACGGCTTTTATGCTTTCCGTTTTGCTGGCGGGCTGCGATTCGGGCGGAGCAAAGGAGACGGGAGCCGGTGTTTTGCCGACAGGCGAACAGACCGCTTCATCAACGGCAGCACCAGTTACCCCCGCACCGTCTGCGGCCCCTTCGGAGGCGGCAACCGCCTTGCCGGGAGGTGCGCCGGACCTGAACGGGGACGGCCAGCCCGATGAGCTGCAGTTTGAAGGCGAAAAAGGCGCCGATGAATTCTGGCTTCGTGTCGGCGAAGAAAGCTACCATGGCACCGGTTCAAATTTAACGGGCACTTACGACATTGTGGACATCGACAAGGCTTCTCCGCTTAAAGCGATTGCGGTTTACGAAGACGGTCCCAGCTCGGACCCGGTTGTGCATTACATTTTCTTCGACGCGGCAAAAGAGTTTTATTCCGTCGGGGAAGTCAGCGGAGAACCGGAGGACATTACGTATCACGGGGACGGAACGCTGACCACCTCGCATTACCGGGGGAATCTGCTGCAAACCTGGTTTTACAAAAAAACGTTCCGCCTCGAGCAGGAAAGCCAGCTGGTCGAAGTGCCGGCGGAGCTGTATGACATGAACACGCCAGTCACCCTGCTGCAGGACCTCCCTCTGGTCAAGGAGAAAAACGGAGACGAAGCAGGCCCTGTTCTCCGCAAAGGCGAAAAAGCGGTTATTTTGGCCTCCGACGATCAAGTGTGGTGCCTCGTTGAAAATGCGGCAGGCGAGCAGGGCTGGTTTGAGGTGGAGTCTTTTTCACGGATCAAGGCGCTTGGTGTCGAAGCCGGCGAAGTGTTTGAGGGACTTTCCTACGCGGATTAACGTTTGGATATGAGGCGCAGAAAGTCTGCGGGAGAAAGAAGTGCTGAAAAACGGAAACCCCATCCTCGCGCGAATGTGGACAAATTTATCCACACCCATTGTGGATAATGAGGATAACTAGAAAAAAAGCCGTAACTGTGAGCAATCCCGATGTGGATAATAAAAATGAGTAACGTGGAAGGCAAATATGTGGATAATGTGAACAACTGCCGGGATAACCGCAAAAAGTGTGAAATATCCGAGAGAATAGGGACGAGGAAATGGGGATAAACTTGTGGACAACAAGAATTGCTCCGCTCAGACAGCAAAACGCCGTCCGCTCAGGCATGCATAGAGGCTTGCTGACCCCAAAGTAGTCGCATGAAACGGGAATAGCCAAAAAAGGACCTCGAAATCCACAGCAAAGTGGAGAACGAGGTCCTTCCTTTTATTCGTCTACTTTCCGATTACCCTTCCAACAGGCTTTCCCACTCGGCAAAAACGGTTTCCAGCTCCGCATGCTTTGCTTCCAGCGCCGTGTTGGTTTCCTGTACCTTCACGTAATCGTTGTATACCTCCGGCGAAGCCAGATTTTCCTCGAGTGCGGCGATCTCTTCCTCCAGCCGGGCGATGTCCCGCTCCAGCTGCTCCAGCTTGCGCTGGCGGCTGCGCTCCTCGCGTTTGGCCTGCTTGTCGGCTTCGTAATCGCCGGTTCGTGCAGGCGCCATTCCGCCGGCTGCCGGTCGTGCGCCGGCCTCCTCACCGGCGGGGCGATTCCCGCCCGCTGGCGCCGCACCGCCGCCGGCCGTTCCGCCCCCGCGCACCGCGCCTCCGCCGGCGGCGGCTCCTTCGCCGGCGAGCTCCGCCGCGATTTCGGCCAGTTCTTTCTTTTTCTCGACGTAATCGTCGTAATTGCCCAGGTATCCGGTAATGCCGTCCGGATGAAGCTCCAGAATGCGCTCGGCCATTTTATTAAGGAAGTACCGGTCATGGGAAATAAAAAGCAGCGTTCCTTCGTAATCGATAAGCGATGCTTCCAGCACTTCCTTGCTGAAAAGGTCCAGGTGGTTGGTCGGTTCGTCCAGAATCAGCACATTGGCATTCAAAAGCATCAGCTTGGCCAGCGAGACACGCGCCTTTTCACCGCCGCTTAGAGCGGCTACTTTTTTGAAGACGTCTTCGCCGCTGAACAGAAAATTGCCCAATACAGTCCGAATGCGCGCTTCCTCCAGAAGGGGATAAGCGCTCCACAGCTCTTCAAGCACCGTGTTGTTCGGATTCAGGTCCTTCTGCTCCTGATCGTAATAGCCGAGCTTGACGTTCGTTCCCCACAGCAGCGAGCCTGTTTGCGGCTGCCGCTGACCGGTCAGCACCTTCAGCAGAGTGGATTTGCCGATCCCGTTGGGGCCGATGAGAGCGACGGTTTCCCCACGGTTCAGACGAAACGCCGCATTTCGGAAAAGCGGAGCGCCGTCTCCGAAGGAAACCGAGATTCCTTCGGCATGCAGCACGTCCTTGCCGGAGAGCCGGTCGATCTCGAAGGAAAAGGACGCCTTTTTGAGATCGCCGAGCGGCTTCTCCAGGCGGTCCATCTTTTCCAGCGCCTTGCGGCGGCTTTGCGCCCGTTTGGTCGTCGAAGCCCGCACAATGTTGCGCTGCACAAAATCCTCCATGCGGGCGATTTCGTCCTGCTGCTTTTCATACTGCTTCAGCTGCGATTCGTATTCGGTCGCCTTGAGTTCGATGTAACGGGAATAATTGCCCGTGTACCGTTTAGAAGCGTGCCGCTCGATCTCATAAATGGTTCCTACCAGAGCGTCCAGAAAATACCTGTCGTGGGACACGACCACAATCGCGCCGGGATACCCGCGCAGGTAATCCTCCAGCCAGGTCAGCGTATCGATGTCGAGGTGGTTGGTCGGTTCGTCCAAGAGCAGCAGATCGGGCTCGCGCAGCAGCATCTTGGCCAGGGCCAGCCTCGTCTTTTGTCCGCCGCTCAGCGTATCGATGACCGTGTCCTGGGGGAAGTCCCCGAACCCCATGCCGCTCAAAATGCCGCGGATTTTCGCTTCGATGCCGTAGCCGCCCTTTTCCCGGAACCATTCGGAACGCACGGCGTACCGGCTCATCGTTTCTTCATAGCGCTTCTCGTCGTGCGCCAGGGCGGGGTCGGCCATGGCTTCCTCCAGCCCGCGGAGTTCCTTTTCGACGGCCAGGAGCTCCGTAAACACCTCCAGCATTTCCTCCCGGATGGTGCTGCCCGAATTCAGGCCGCTGTTTTGGGCCAGATAGCCGATTGTCGTTTCTTTCGCTTTGTAAATTTCCCCGCTGTCATACGACATTTCCCCGGCAATAATTTGCAAAAAAGTCGATTTACCCGCACCGTTGACGCCAACAAGCCCGATCTTTTCCCGCTCATTGACCAGCATCGTTATATTGGTAAGTACGGCCCGTACGCCGTAATTCTTGCTGATGTTCACCGCTTGCAGCAGCATCGTTATGAATCCTCCACCATGATAATTGACTGTCTTCTTCTCTTCAGTTTACCTGAAACCGAACGAAAGCAGAAGCGGGGGAAACGGATGAAGGCAAAAAATCCTGCCGTCACGGCAGAAGCCGGTTCGCGAACGCAAAAGAACAATGCGGAAACCAGCCTTTTTTTTTCATAAAACGCTATGCTACAATAGAGGGTGGCAACCCTTGCTAGGAAACGCAGCAATTTGAAGCAGCCCGCACACGCGGGAACGGACGGAGCAGCGGCTGAAAACGGCATCCGCCGGTTTCCAGCCGGACTGCCGGAAAGGCGGGAGGTAGCATGCCGGCTGGAGAGCAAAAGGCGCTCTTGCGCCGCGAAATGCTGGACCGCCGTCAATCGCTCGCGCCGGAGGAGCATAAACGGCTTTCCCGGCTGCTCAGCGAGCGCCTGAAGGATACAATCGCATCTTTACGGCTTTCGGGGAGTGAAACGACGCTGGTCTTCTTTCCGTTTCCACCCGAAGCCGACATTTCGCCGGTTATCGAATGGCTGTGGGCGGAAGGAAGAACCGTAGCCGCACCGGTCACCCGCAAAGAGCCGCGGAGGCTGGAATGGCGGGTAGTGCGCGGATACGGTGACCTGCAGCCGGGCGTATGGGGAATCCGGGAGCCGTCAGCCGGCTGCCCTCTTCTCGAAGCCCCGGAGCGGGCCGGTCTGATTCTGCTGCCCGGGCTGGCTTTTGACCGGCTTGGCGGGAGGCTGGGGTACGGCGGCGGCTTTTACGACCGCTTCCTGGGCGGAGCGGACCCGGCAGCCGCATCCCGGCCGGAGGGGATCAAGCTTTCGCCCGCGTTCGGATTTCAGCTTGTGGAGCGCGTGCCGATGGAGCAGCACGACAGCCGGTCGGATCTGGTGGTAACCGAGTCGGAGACCGCTGCGTGCACGGACGCGGGACAAGCCGCTTTTGGAGCCGGATAGCGGCAATGCGGGCTGTGGCGGGCGGGTAACTTGTTCGCTGCTTGGCTTACGTTCAAAAACGTTCATTATACTTGTTTCATTTATAGAAAGCGAGGAGACACCATGCGCTGGAAAGTTGCGATTTTGACAGCCAGCGACAAAGGATCGCGCGGAGAGCGGGAGGATACAAGCGCTCAGGTGATCCGGGAAATCGTCGAAGAGGAGCTGGACGGGGAGATTGTGGAATATCGCGTCGTCCCGGATGAGAAAAGCGATATCATGGCCGCGCTGATCGAGATGGCGGACTATTACCGCGCCGATCTGATTCTGACGACAGGCGGCATCGGCGTGGCGCCGCGGGATGTCACCCCGGAGGCGACGCTCGACGTAGCCGACCGGCTGGTACCCGGCATTCCCGAGGCAATGCGGCAGGCTGCGCTTCAGCGGACGCCGTACGCCATGCTTTCCCGCTGCGTCGCCGTCATTCGGGGCAGCTCGCTGATCATCAACCTGCCGGGCGAACCGCGCGGCGTGCACGAAAGTCTGGCGGCGATACTCGGCGTTTTGCCGCACGCCCTCAGCATGCTTTCCGGCGAGGACGCGCATTTTACCGAGTATTTCTAAGGCCTCTGGAGGGTTGGTGGCGAGACGCTCATACGAGCCTTCAGGACCGGTCTGCCGGTTGCAAGGATTGGGTAGCTCGGACAAGACTGTTGATAAAGTAAGTCTGCACCCGCCGGAGAGAATCCCGTTGATTGAACAGCAAGCTAACCGAAGAAAAGTTTGTCGATTGCTCAGCAAGCTAACCGGGGAAAAGTTTGTCGATTGCTCAGCAACCTAACCGGAGAAAATCCTGTCGATAGAACAGCGGGGGAAGGGCTTGCCGATTGAGCAGCCAGTCACCGGAAAGAACCCTGTGGAGTGAACATTAGCGAGCCGCATAGAAGCTTGCCGATTAACAGCAAGCCCGAGAAAAGCTTGCCGATTATTGCCGATTAAAGGATAGTCGAAAAAATCCCGGCGATAAAAAAAGCTGTCGAAAAAGATTCCGTCGGCCGGAAAACTACGGAGAGGGTCAGCATTGGGAAGGCGAACCTTGGGTTCGCCTTTTTTGCGTCGTGAGATCTTGGTGGATTGCCCTGGTCCAAGGCGCCAAAGCTTCGGAACCTGCAGCCGTTATTCTACCCGAAAATAACGCAACTTCATCGTCTGTGGTGCCCGCCAGGGCATGGGTGGCTAACGGTTGCCACAGCGCTTATTCGCCCAAAAAACCCCTGTTTCCATTTCTAACGGTTGTGGAAGCGCTTATTTGCCCCAAAAAGACCAAAACTCTCCCTCTCCGAGCCAAATAAGCTCCGTGGCAACCGTTAGATTTTGAAACGTCTCGTTTTAAGCCAAATAAGCTCGCTGGCAACCGTTAGAATTTGTCCGGCCCCTTCCGGCGCCCCATGACCAAAGCTCCCGGCGCGTGATGGACATTGGACCACGGCATAGCCAAAAAATCCACCCCGAAATAACGCGACTTTATTTTCATTTTCTGTGGTGCCCGCCAGGGACCACCATTTGCGATCACTGTTCGCCACTCATGCCCGCCGGGACCACCATTTGCGTTCGCTGTTCGCCACCCACGTTTGCGGGAGAGTTCCTTTTCGGGCGATGCGCTTTTTCAAAGCTGGACTATGGCGGTGGTCAAGCAATAAAATTATTTTTTAGCAATCCCACTATCCGACGAAAAAAGCCCTCCTTGCTGAACCACCCCGCCTCGTAAGAGTTTATCATGAAGGGTTTTCCATGTTCCCGATAAAACATACATATAGCGCGGGATGAGAGCGATTGTCTCTATACAGGCCCAGTCCCTCAGGCTCGATGGGCGATTTTGTCCGTGTGAGCGGGGGGAGGCCGTTTTTTGCATGCCGCTTTCCGGTATGGTACAGTTAAGCAGGTTGGGACAGAGGGATTTTTTATGGTTTTACCCGCCACCCCCCTTGCAAAATGATGCCAAAAACCGTATCATAAGAATTGTTGTTAGCACTAAGCATGGTCGAGTGCTAAACGCTACATATCAAAAGGAGGCAGTTGTTCCATGATTAAACCTTTGGGCGATCGCGTAGTAATCGAGGCAGTGGCGAAAGAAGAAACCACCGCAAGCGGAATCGTGCTGCCGGATACGGCGAAAGAAAAGCCGCAAGAAGGCAAAGTCGTCGCGGTCGGAAGCGGCACCCTCAAAGACGGAGAACGCGTACCGCTGGAAGTCAAAGAAGGCGACCGCATCATCTTCTCGAAATACGCCGGCACCGAAGTGAAGTTCGAAGGCCGCGAACTGCTGATCATGCGCGAAAGCGACATCCTGGCCGTCCTGTCCTAATTGGCGTACGGAGCTGGCTGCACGCGCCGCAGGCTCCGCCGCAACGAAACTTACTCCGCAGGTAAAGCACGGCGGAACAGCCGCCGATAGATAACACTATTTTTCGGGAGGTATATTACGCTATGGCAAAAGATATTCAATTTGGCGAAGACGCGCGCCGCGCAATGCTGCGCGGGGTTGACGCTCTGGCAAACGCAGTAAAAGTAACACTCGGACCGAAAGGCCGCAATGTCGTTCTGGAGAAAAAATTCGGCAGCCCGTTGATCACGAACGACGGCGTGACGATTGCCAAAGAAATCGAGCTGGAAGATGCGTTTGAGAACATGGGCGCTCAACTGGTTAAAGAAGTCGCTACCAAAACCAACGACGTCGCCGGTGACGGAACGACGACCGCTACGGTTCTGGCGCAAGCGATGATTCGCGAAGGTCTGAAGAACGTAACCGCCGGTGCGAACCCGATGATCATTCGCCGCGGCATCGAGAAGGCCGTAAAAGCCGCTGTGGAAGAGCTGGCCCGCATCTCCAAGCCGATCGAAGGCAAAAACTCGATCGCGCAAGTTGCCGCCATCTCCGCTGCTGATAACGAGCTCGGCCAGCTCATCGCCGAAGCGATGGAGAAAGTCGGCAACGACGGCGTCGTAACGGTGGAAGAGTCCAAAGGATTTAACACCGAGCTGGAAGTCGTGGAAGGGATGCAATTCGACCGCGGCTACATCTCCCCGTACATGATCACCGACACGGACAAAATGGAAGCCGTTCTTGACGAGCCGTTCATCCTGATCACCGACAAGAAGATCTCCAACATCCAAGAGATCCTGCCGGTTCTGGAAAAGGTCGTCCAACAAGGCCGCCCGCTCGTCATCATCGCGGAAGACGTGGAAGGCGAAGCGCTGGCGACTCTGGTCGTCAACCGTCTGCGCGGAACGTTCACCTGTGTGGCCGTCAAAGCCCCGGGCTTCGGCGACCGCCGCAAAGCCATGCTGCAGGACATCGCCGCTCTGACCGGCGGTCAAGTGATCACGGAAGAGCTCGGTCTGGACCTGAAAAGCACGACGATCGAGCAGCTCGGCCGCACGCGCCAAGTTCGCGTGACGAAAGAGAACACGATCATCGTCGACGGCGCTGGCGACAAGAAAGACATCGGCGCACGCGTCGCTCAAATTAAAGCACAATTGGAAGAAACCACTTCCGAATTCGATAAAGAAAAACTGCAAGAACGCCTCGCCAAGCTCTCCGGCGGCGTAGCCGTCGTCAAAGTCGGCGCCGCTACGGAAACCGAGCTCAAAGAGCGCAAGCTGCGCATCGAAGACGCCCTGAACTCCACGCGTGCTGCCGTGGAAGAAGGCATCGTCTCCGGCGGCGGCACGGCCCTCGTGAACGTCTACAGCGCCGTTGCGGCGGTTGAAGCCGCAGGCGACGAGAAAACCGGCGTCAACATCGTGCTCCGCGCTCTGGAAGAGCCGGTTCGCATCATCGCCACGAACGCCGGCCAAGAAGGCTCGGTCATCGTCGACCGCCTGAAGAAAGAAAACCTTGGCGTCGGCTACAACGCCGCCACCGACGAGTGGGTCAACATGTTCGAAGCCGGTATCGTCGACCCGACGAAGGTAACCCGCTCCGCGCTGCAAAACGCTGCTTCCGTAGCGGCCATGTTCCTCACGACGGAAGCCGTCGTCGCCGACAAACCGGAAAAAGACAAACCCGCTATGCCCGACATGGGCGGCATGGGCGGAATGGGCGGCATGATGTAAGAAGGCGCCAACGCCTTCTGCATCAAGGGCTCCTGCTTGCGGAAAACATGGTATGACCACGCTTTGATCACACAAATAACAAGGAAGCCTCTCAGAAGTTCTATGAACTTTTGAGAGGCTTCTTTTTGTTTGGGGATAACAAGGCGGAAGCAGCGGGATTGGGGAAAACGAGCATAGCCATTTCGTACAACTTTAGAATTGGGGGAACATGGTTCATTCCGAAGCCTCAGGGTTAAATAGAAGGGAATTCCACTACAACAGGAGGTGCCATCATGACGGAAAAAAACCATGTGATCTCCAAAGACGGGCAGCTGAATGAACAGAAGATCGGCGAAGCAGTGGAACGAATGGGCAGCGATCGCAAAGACGAAGTCTTAAGCGATTTTGAAGGGTTTAAATCGTTTTTAGCCAAGCGCATCAAAATAGGCGAAAGCATCGGCCTCGGCGAAGAGCAGCTGGCTGTTGCAGCGGAAAAAGTCGCCGACTATCTGGCCGCCAAGGAAGCGCCCCGAAACAGCGAAGAGCGGCTTTTGCAGCAGCTCTGGCAGGTCGGCGAAAAAGACGAACGCCACGCTTTGGCCCATATGCTGGTGCGACTGGCGCAAGCGAACTAAGCCGGTTCCTCAACGATAAAGAAACGAAAACAGCGTCAACGGGAGTTGACGCTGCATGCGCACAAAAAAGCGGGCTTCCTTCCCCGGAAGGCCCGCTTTTTCCAATTTCCCGTTACGCGTTACTCCAAGGGCTCTTCCGCTGCCAGCGCTTCGATTTCCTCCGCTTCTTGCGGATCTCTGGCAATCAGCTTGTCGTACCAAGCCTGGTCGGATTGGCCTTGCTTGGAAAGGGCGGCCAGATAGGTGCGCAGCACCTGAACATTTTCCGGCTCCTCCAGATTGTCGCTCAGGAAGGGCTGCAGCATGGCGGAAGCTTCGGCATAACGGCCAAGCTTAAACTGGGACTGAGCCACCGGCAGCGCCATGTTGCGCGTTACATCCAGCGGATTGTAGATGGTGATAACGTCAGGAATTTTTTCGGTTTTCGCTTTCTGCGCCAGCACCTTTGCATGCAGCTCGATGGCTTTATCCCAGTGACGGATGGCTTCACCCGTCTCTCCCGCCGTTCCTGCCCGTTCGCCGAGAATGTAGTGCAGCGTCATGGCTCTTTCGTAATAAGCGGGCTGCCAGGGGTTGAGGTCAAGCTGTTTTTCGATTTGCGCCAAAGCTTCATCAAACCGTCCTTGCTTAACCGCCCAATTATATCGGTATTCAGGAGCTTCGATGAGGAAAGGCTCCCGCTTGTCCAGCGCCTGGAGAATCTCTTCTCCTTTTACCATATAGTCCGTGTTTTCTCCTTGCATGAATGCCTGGTTATATAAATTGGCCTTTAACAGCTTGTAATCCGTATTGGTCGGATGCAGCTTGGAGGCTCTGTCCAAATCGTTCATGGCGTCCGGCAGGTTAATCTGTTTGTTGGAAAGTGCCGCAAGAACCGGCTTTACGCTGCGGTGTCCCATGTACATCCGATAGGAAACGACTATCATCATTAGAGCCATAACGCCGACAAGAGAGGGATAAAGCCAACGGGTGCGCTCCCAAAACGAAGGCTTTGCCGGTGTATCGTCTCCGACGGGCTTTCGCGAAGCGGCAAATACCGCGCCCAGGCACAGAAACACCAAAGCGGAGATGAAGGCGTAGCTCATATCAAAATCGATAAAAGCATGTGCCAGCAAGGAGGCGGCCAGAATGAAAAATACCGTATACTCTCGTCCGGCCTGTTTCGCTTTCAGCACATGGCTCAGGAAGAGAACCAGAACAGCAAGAATAAAGCCGAAGACAATTACCGTTCCAAATAATCCGACATCGTCCAAGACCTGAATCAAGAAGTTATGTGACTGGCGGCTGGTGTAGGGATAACTCTGGTAGATATGATAAAGAGCGCTCCAACCACCGCCGCCGGTCCCGAAAACGGGATAGTCTTTGAAAATCTTCAATGCATCCTCGTAAAAATAACCTCTTTCCAGAACGCTGTGCTGGTTGAAATTAATGTTCCCAACCCGCTGAGCCACACTCTCCGGCAAAAGGTTCACCAGCGGAGTAGTGACGAGAAGAAGAACAACAACAGCACCCAGCACCACGGCAGCCAGTGGAAACCAAATATTCGAAAACCGAAGGCGCCCGATTTTATCCGCTGCTTTTGACAGGTAGCGTTCCGTCAGCCAGTCAATGCCGACGGCCCCCACTGCAGCAAGAGCCGAAACGGCAAGGAGAATTCCCCAGGATTGAAGCATAAGGCCTTGCTCGTAAGCTTCCTGAAGCTTCAGGCCGTTTGAATTGGTCACGTTGGTGATCGCCAATGCAGCGACTCCGGAAAGCAGCAGGATGAGGGTTGCCTTAATCTGACGGTCAAAGCGCAAGAACAGCAAAACGAAAATAAAAAGGACCGGAAACACCACAAGACCGCCCCGCGACAGCGTGAGGAAAAGAGAAACAAAGGACGGCACCAGGAAACAAGCATGGTAGAAGACGCCTTTGCGTGTCGTGGAAGTGGCGCTCAAGTAGACCGCGGCCAAAAGGACCGCTAGCAAAAAGCCGGCGTATGTATTCGCATACGTAAAGATCGAGGTCAACCGAATGCCGGTCCCGTCATTGACGATGATTCCAGGCCTTGTAATGTTGGCGAACCAGTTCAGCATGCCATAAAGCACAATTAGATATCCGGAGAGCATAAGCCCTTGAGCCAAAACATTCGCTCCCGATTTATTCCGCGCCAGTACAGCTCCAATCAGGAAAAAGGCGGCGAACATCAGCTGCAAATAAGCTCCCTGCAGGGACATGAAAACGGAGACGCCCTGAAAAACCGAGATAAAGTAGGAGAGCGGAATCAGCCATACGGCCAGCAGCAGGTAGTCGCTTTTTTGCCGGATGGAGAAGAAAAAGTAGTAATAGAAAGAGAGCACAAGCAAAGCAAGAAAGACAAAGGTTAAAGCGATATAGAGCGGGCCTTGAAAAGAGATCGCCATTTGCGGGTTGAACTCGTTGCGGTTGGAAAGGAAGAGACCTTTCGAATAAGGGGCGATCAGGAAAAACAACAGCGTAAAACACATCAAGCTCCAGTACAAAATTGACGAACGTTGGGGAT
This sequence comes from Gorillibacterium sp. sgz306347, assembly GCF_059735245.1. Lineage (NCBI taxonomy): Bacteria > Bacillati > Bacillota > Bacilli > Caryophanales > Paenibacillaceae > Gorillibacterium > Gorillibacterium sp. sgz306347. Next base: position 49,689 of record NZ_JCAPET010000015.1, on the reverse strand, counting down.
CCTGCCGGGAAGCGGCTAACCCGGTTTGCTTATTGCGGCTCATAATCGGCTCCTTCAAATAACAAAAGATTTCATACGAAAAGCCCGAAGTCGAGCTTTATTCCAATCTTATGACATCGTTTCCTATTAAGCAATGAAAAAGAGGCTGTCTTCTGTCGAAGACAGCCTCTTTTGAGTCCTTAGGCTCAGTTGATGAACTCTGCTTTGTGCAGGAAGTGGGTGAGAAGGGTTGCCGCTTCGGCGCGGGTCGTATTCCATTCGCTCTTCAGAGCGGTCGGCGATACGCCCAGCACGATGCCGGATTTAATGGCGGCGGCAAGCTTTTCTTTTGCCCAGCCGGAAACTCCCGCAGCGTCGTTGTACGGCGCATACAGAGAAGTTTGCTCGGCGGCCGTTACCGTAACTTCCTTATCAACGAAGGCGAGGGCGTTCACGATGATAACCGCTGCTTCTTCGCGTGTAATCTTGGCGTTCGGTTGGAACGTGTTGTTGCCGTAGCCGGAAACGAGTCCGGTCGCGGCAGCCGAGTTTACGGCATCCGCATACCACGCGGTGGATGCGACATCCGTAAAGCCGGCGGAAGAAGCGTCATTCACTTTCACGCCGAGCGCGTTAACAAGCAGCGCGACAAATTCGGCGCGGGTGATGTTGTTCTTCGGCTGGTAAGTACCGTTTTCGTATCCGGCAATTACCTGTTTGTTGGCAAGCGTTTCAATGAAGTTTTTGGCCCAGTGGGTCGAAACGTCACTGAAGGTCTTGTCGGAAGCAATCGCCGTGTACACGGAGTTGCCGATTCGTTTCAGCGTCAAAACCGTTTGGTCTCCATCCTGCGAGAAGACGGAAGGCACGAAGGTCAGCTCGCCGTTCGCAAACAGAACACCCGTAGACTGATCCGGAACGATCTGGCTAAACGGCTTGTCGATGTTGATCGTGCGCAGCGTGTACGTATTTCCGAAGTCGACCGGAATCGCCGTTTTGCCGGGGGCTTCCGCCAGGACTTCAAACTCTACGCCGTTCGTCAGAACCGTGCTGTCGCCGTAGGTAGCCGCGACAATCGCGGATTGCGTTGCCGCATCCACTTCCTCGATGGTCACGCGAATCAGCAGATCGCTCGTCGTCACGCCAAGCTTGGTTGCCAATGCTTGAGCATTCAGCAGACCGAGCGGAAGCGTGTAGGAGCCGGTATCATTTTGCACCTTCAGCGTTCCGTTCCCCGTAAGGGCGGAAGCCGGAAGAAGAACAAAATCGCTGGGGATGTCGAGCACTGCGTTCTGGCTGCCGGAAATCAGCTTAGCCAGATCGCTAGCATTGGCCTTACCGTCCGCACCGATGGCCACATTTCCGCCAGTGGTCGGCGGGAAGTAGATGGGGCCTCCTGTGTAAGGGGGGAGAGGAGTCTTGTAGACGGCAGAAGGAACGTCGACAAGCTTGACACCCTCGTCGTCATAGACAGCCAGCCAAACCGGATTGTAAGTATTGTAGGTTACACTGGTAACCGAGACAGGATCCCGGAAGGTGTAGCGGTAACCTTTTCCTTCTTCATAGTAATTGTCATAAGTAGCTTTAATTGCGCTGATGAAAGTCCCGTCTTCCTCATACACCGATACAAAAACGGTGTTGGCCTCCTCCGGTTCTTCATCTAAGTACACGGCTCCGCTTACAACCCCATCGCTGCTGTATTGTACATTTTCAAAGTCAGCAAATGCAAGAGCAGGCAAGAGAATCGAAAGCATCAAAAGCGTGGCCAAAAGCCCGGATGTTTTCTTAACAACAGTGCTCTTCAACAAGGTGACACTCCTTCCATAGGAACTACTATCATTGTTTGTATTGCTTTTTGTTGTATCCATTGTTTCACCTCCTATCCCAACTCTAGTATCTCAAGGGCATCCTTGAGATAATTTGTCTTTTTGTGGGAAAGACTTTACTATTATAGCATATTGCAAGCTTGACTTCATAATCCCTTAATCCATAGTTTCCCAATATAGTACTTACTCAGGTTTAGTATGTTTGAATCGGAAATTATGACCGGGAAGCAAATTTATGGAATGGTTGGAGAAAGAAAACGAGGAATTGTTCCTTAAAAGTAAGAGGTGTGATAAACTTATAAACTGATAATTGTGGATTGCTGGCTGCTTTCGTAATGCTATTCTTGTACTCAGAGGAGTTTTATGGGAATGAATACCTTTTCGTCATCAATAAAAAGTAAGTCCCTGTACAGGAACTTGATTGTTCAATTTATTAAAAGAGACATTTCAACCAAATATAAAGGCTCCCAGTTAGGCTTTTTATGGTCGGTTTTGAATCCTCTTTTAATGTTGACGGTTTACACTTTTGTTTTTAGTGAAATTTTCCAGGCGCGCTGGAGCGCGGCATCCTCCAATAAGATGGAGTTCGCCATGATTATTTTTACCGGAATATTAACCTACAATATTATGTCGGAAGTTTTGGTTCGTTCCCCCGGTATTATTTTGAGCAATTCAAATTATGTGAAGAAAGTGGTTTTCCCTCTTGAAATATTCCCGATCGTCCTAATTGGTTCTGCGTTAATTCAAAATTTGATTGGATTCGTTATCTTGATTATCAGTCTAGCTATCTTTTTGGGTGTAATTAACGTTACACTTTTTTTACTTCCTCTGGTATTAATTCCTCTTGTTCTCATAACGATGGGGCTAAGCTGGATGCTTTCGGCACTGGGGGTTTATCTTCGGGATATATCGCAAGTAGTAGGTGTAGCTGTGCAAGCGTTAATGCTCCTCAGCCCAATTTTTTATCCTATTGAATCAGTTCCGGAAGAATTGAAGGTCGTCTATAACTTAAACCCCGTTGGCTTTGTGGTGGAAGATATGAGAAGGATTGTTATATGGGGGGAAATGCCGAATTGGCATTGGCTTCTTGTTGGTTCGATAATCGGTTTGATCATCTCTATGGTCGGATACTTTTTCTTTAAGAAAAGCAAAAAAGGTTTTGCAGATGTTATTTAACGCAAGATAACGAGGTGTCCATATAATGAGTAATGGAAATTCCATTGAGGTCAGTAATTTGAGCAAAGCATATAAAATATACGAGAAACCGCATGATCGTCTTAAACAAAGTATCTTTCGAGGGAAAAAACAATTCTATAAAGAATTTTGGGCACTCAAGGATGTTTCTTTCTCCATTCTAAAGGGCAGAACCGTGGGAATCATTGGACGCAACGGTTCAGGGAAGAGCACGCTTCTTCAAATGCTAGCCGGTATTTTGGAGCCGACCGGCGGAATGAAAAGAGTGGAAGGAAGGATTGCGGCCCTGCTAGAGTTAGGAAGCGGGTTCAATCCGGACTTTACTGGAAGGGAGAACATCTATCTTAACGGGGCTATTCTGGGGATCGGCAAAGAAGAAATGAACAATAGAATGGAGGAAATTTTGGAGTTTGCCGAGATTGGGCCATTTGTGGACCAACCAGTAAAAACCTACTCCTCCGGAATGTTTGTAAGATTAGCCTTTTCGGTGGCGATTAGCGTTTCACCCGATATTCTAATTGTCGATGAAGCTTTGGCTGTTGGAGATTCCCGGTTTCAATTGAAGTGCTTCGAGCGGATAAAATCAATTCAAAAAGCAGGGGCTACGGTACTGCTGGTTTCTCATGATCTTCAATCCATCAGACAGTTCTGCGATGAGGTGATGCTGTTTGATAAAGGAAGACTCCTTGAACAAGGAGAACCAAATACAATTGTTAATCATTATACTAAGCTCTTGTTTTCATCCGAGCGCAACGAATTGAAAGAGCTTGATACACCAAAGGACTCAGATCCAATTGTAAATTCAGCCCAGCAAGTCGAACAGAGTGAATATCGTTACGGAAATGCGAAAGGGTATATCGATTCTTTTACGATAAAAAATCAAATGGGTCTGTCTCAAACCATATTTACTTCCGGGGAACAGGTTGCCATACAGATGTGTGCCAGAGCAGAAAAATTTGTTGAGAAACCCATTTATGCTATGACAATAAAAACCGTAAAGGGTTTGGAGGTTTACGGAACAAATACTTATTTCCAAGACATGCCCTTTAAATCATTAAATGAAAGCGAATCAGTCATGGTTGAATTTACTCAAGAGCTTAATCTGATTCCTGGGGATTACTATTTCTCTTTTGGTTTTGTGGAATTGGAGAATGATGAAATTGTACCGCTTGACCGGCGATATGACGCTCTTGAAATTAAGATTTTGCCGCGAGGAAAGGATCGAAGCTTCGGTTACGCAAACCTTCACACCAAAATCAGCGTTGAAAATTTAAAAATGACCGGAAACGAATAACTTCTTTACATTCTTATAGTTGATGAGGCGATCAAATGGTTATTAGAGATGTTATCGATCCCCTGGATGAAAAAGTTGTTATTTTGTCCGACAAAAGAGCAGTTGAGGACGATTATCAAGGGACCTATACCGATTTAAGTAGCGAGGAGGAACTTGCTGTTATCCAACAGCTGCAAGAGAAACCTTGGACACAGGTTGTAGCTGAGCAATATGCCGAAACATCCAGTTGGCTCTATCAGATTATAACGGATCTGGGCAGGGACGCTTTTCTGGAAGTCTTGTCTCTCCCTAAAGACGGGGTGTTTCTGGATGTCGGTTCTGGTTGGGGACAAGTTTCAGTTCCATTAGCACGACATGGGCATACAGTCGCTTTAGATTTAACCCGAAATCGGCTCGATATTCTAGAAGAGATTGAAAAGCAAGAAAAAGTTGAAATCATGAAGGCGCAGGGCAATTTTCTTACGTTTCCCTTTTCCAAAACAACCTTCGATCTTATCGTTTTTAACGGGTCTCTAGAATGGATCGGCGTTGGACGGGATAAACAGGAAACAATTCGGGCTGTACAGATTAAAGCTTTGTCCAAAGCCAAAGAATTGTTACGAAATGACGGGGAAATATACATAGGAATTGAAAACAGTCTTGGATTAAAATATCTGTTAGGGGCACCCGACGATCATACGGGTATTCCATTTTTGCCGTTTATGGCTGAAGCGGAAGCAGAGGAAATGTATTTGGCCGCAAATCAAGGGCAGCTGCCGGCGAAAACATGGAGTTTAAAAGAATATAAAGACATGGCCTTTGAAGCGGGTCTTGAAGTTCACAAAGTGTATGCCTGCTTTCCCGATTATAAAATCATACGAAATATGGTTGAATTGAAAGACGTCAATCAATTTATTCAAAAGGACCGCTTGGCTTCAAATGAACACTCCGGCATTGATGGAACGCGTTTGAGCTTCAATAAGCAGCTGGATGCTTTGTATAAACTATTGAGCTACAATGGGGTCGCGCATTTTTTTTGTCCGTCTTACGGATTGATTATGAAACCGAAGGGTTGACACCAAATGGGAATAAAGAATGCATTACTACATTCCGGTGTTTGTACAGAAAGCGAACTTAGGGATATCGAAATCAATCTCTCCATAAGCGACGGTACCCGGTCGAGAGATGCGCAAAGTTATCGTTATTTTGTCAGCCTAAATGATAATATGTTGTGTTCCGTCAAAAAAATCAAGAAAAACGGTTTCTTTGATGTTCATATGTTACTGGAAACCCAAAAGCAATACCGCTCACTGAATCCATTCACTGCACCCGAAATTATCGGAGTATACGAGAATGATCAGCACTATGTCTACCTTGTAGAAGAGTACATTGAAGCAAGCTGCACCCTTGAAGATATGGCAGCAAGAGGGCTTGCTTATCTGGAGGATGCTAATAAAAAAATTAGCGAAATCTATGAGCATGTGGCGCACATTGATGTACCGGAGCATTTGATTCCTGCCGTGCAAAACGAGGTCAATGAATGGTACCAAGCATGCGAATTGCTGTCGCTTCCAGATGAAGTGAAAGAAAGAACAATGCAACTGGTAAAAGACAATCTCAAAGATTTAATTTGGAAAGAAGTTTGGACTACACGAGATATTATTCCGAGAAATGTGCTTGTTATGAAAGACAAGATATACATTGCCGATTATGATCTCAGCCGTGTTACCCATTTTTTTTGGGTTGATATCCTCCGGCATAATTATTATTCGCAATGTAAAATTGATCTTAAGATCTTCAAAACCAGCATTAAGCTTGACGAACGCATCTACAAGTATTTATTTCAGCTAAGCGAAGTATACCTGCAGAGCCGGATTGTAAGTCCCGGACGCTTTCTTGTTGAAAAGGTCCCTAAGCGCCGGGAAACGTTACTTTTGGCTGATGCATTGTTTCATACTGAGTTTGCAGATATGGATACGATTGTTGAGAAGATAACACCGGTTGCCCCCATTAACAAATTGCAAGTTTTCTGGAGCGAGGACGACTTTTTTAAAGAAAGTAACTCAATCGTCATGCCTTTATCCAGGGACGGAAGCTGGTGCTCTTTTACCATTCCCGTATCGGCCAAACAAGGGAACTCTCTTCGCATTGACCCGGGAAACGAGATGTCGGTTATTGAAATAGATAAATTGCAAATTCAGAAAAACAATAAAGTAACCGATATTTTAAAGAAACCTTTTCTGGCCAGAACAAGTAATATGATCAGGTTGAAAAGGGAAGGACACAATGAGTCACTTGCTTATTTTTGCTATAACAATGATCCGCAAATCTTATTCTTCAACAATATAGATGGGGACGACGAGCAAACGACAGTTGCAATTCGGCTTCGTATATTTCCGGATTACCAGCGCTACTTAGAGAGTTATTTTGAGGACCTGAATAAAAATATCAATCATTTGAAATCTAGCTATGATGCCGCGGTATTGAAAAAATCCCAGGTGGATGCAGAATTGTATGAACTGAAGTCGACATGGGATCTGCTGAATCAGCGCATAAATGTTTTACAAAGTGAAAAAGAGCGTACGGAGCAGCAGCTTAATCAAGCCCAGACAGAAATCGAAATGCTGAAAAGCACATTTTCCTGGAAGCTAACCAAACCTCTACGTACCATAAGAAATGCTTTGAAAAGGTGATGAAGTTGAAATGAATTTCGCGGGAGTTAGTATTGTTGTTCCCACCTATAATGGTGGGGAGATTTTCAAAAAAAGTATGGAAGCCCTTCTTAAACAGGATTATCAGGGTGACAAGCAAATCGTTGTTATTGATTCCGGGTCAACCGACGATACTCTGCAAATCGCAAAGCAAGCAGGTGCCGAAATTACACAGATTGAACAAAAAGATTTTCATCACAGCAGAACGAGAAATTTGGCTGTTCAAAAAACAAAATACGAGAACATTGTGTTTCTGGTCCAGGATGCCATTCCCTTCGATCAAGCATGGCTAAGTAATCTTGTAGAGTCCTTAACAAACTATGATGTTTCAGCTGTATATGGAAAACAAGTTCCGCATGAGGATGCGGAGTTGTTTGCACGATTTGAGGTGGATTATCATTCCGCCTATCTTGGAGAAACGCCATACGTACAAAAAATTAACAACATGGACGAATTTCATCAGCTAACCTATGATGAAAGTTTGCGCAATATACGATTTGATAATGTTTGTGCAATTTACAAAAAAGGCGCCTTAATAAAGACCCCTTTTCCTGATGTACCCTTTGGGGAAGACATGGCATGGGCTTTTGAAACCCTTAAGCATAGGAATGCTGTATTGTACCAACCTGAAGCGAAAGTGTTCCATTCCCATAATCGAAGTCCACAATACCGCTTTCGGCGGGCGATTATTGATACGGTGGTTTGTGCCCAGACACTTGGCAGGACGCGTCAAGACCTTTCTTCCTTTACATATGCCGATTTGCTTTATCTTTCCGAAACAACAGAGGAGTTGGTGCAAAAGCATATCGGCGATCTGAAAAACCAATCGACTGATCAGGTTTCTGTTGTCGTGAAACGAAATATTTCACAATTGATAAGATTACCCCTAGTTAAAAAGATCGCTTGGATGCTTTTAAAGCAAATGCGCAGCAATCATTTTAAAAAAGCCGCTCTTCAGGCGGTTCTCGTTTCTTTTGATAATCATATCCGGTTTGTTTTGAATTATATTAGAGACCGATACGACAATGTAACAAATGAGGAATTACGCCAAGTAATTGAACAACTGTCCGGCTCAATGCAAGGTAATTTCTATGGAGAAGTCTATGCGAGTTACTTGCTAAAAGGCGAAGCTCCATCTCAATTAAGCACCTTCATCCAAGAGAATACAAAGGGGGTATAAGGAGTTGGCTAGGATTTTGCTTGCTTGTCATCAATTTTTCCCCAGATTCTATACGGGAACCGAAGTGCTGACGCTTGAAACGGCGGAGGAGTTGAGAAGGCGTGGACATGAAGTGAAAATCTTGGCCGTTGAACCCATACTTCCTGGAGATACGGTACCGGAAAAGGTTTCTATTCGTGAGGAATCCTATAGAGGATTTCAAGTATGGAAGATGATACTTCCCGATAAGGAAAATCAAATCCAAAGACTGGATTTTGAATCAGATGATCCTACTTTGATGGAGCCTTTTGATTGTATACTGGACGAGTATCAACCGGATATAGTCCATGTTTTTCATCTGATGAGACTTACGCGATCGTTCGCAAGCCGAGTAAAAAAGAGAAACATAAAGCTTTACTTTACCGCTACCGATTTTTGGATGCTATGTCCAACCTATCAATTAATTCGCCATAACGATAAATTGTGCAAAGGGCCAAAGGCTGATCGTTGTATGTCATGCATGGTATCCGCTTATGCGAAAGGGCTTCAGCCTGTCCCTGCCAAGTTCAAGCTCGCAATCAAATTTCCGAAGCTGGCGTCTGCCGTCAACTCATCCTCCTGTAAGTGCTATAAGATACTGAAACAAAGAAAAACAAGAAGTAGAAGCTGTTTTGAAATGTTTGACGGTGTGATTTGGTCGAATCCTTTTATCCAGAAAATGTTCCATTTAAACGGACTGCGTAACAACAATGAATACATCCTTCCCTTTCCTATACCGGAAGACTCTCGAAGGATGGTGGATCTTCCTGCTTTAAAGCCTAAGAGTAGCTTGAAGGTATCCTTTATCGGAACGATGAGGTCTTCTAAAGGGCCTCATATTCTTTTGCAAGCGGCTAAATTAGTGGACAACCGCAAGATTCATTTTGACTTCTGGGGTACATCGGACGATGAGCAATACATCAACAGCTTAAAGAAACAAGCTTCAGACATGACCAATGTTCATTTTAAAGGAGTATTCGCCCAATCAGATTTTCCAGAAGTGCTGAAAGATACGGATGCAGTCGTTATTCCTTCTATTTGGTATGAAAATACTCCCCTAACTGCTCTTTCCGTTCTTGCGGCAAAACGGATTCTAATTGTGTCCGATTTGGGCGGCTTATCCTCGCTGGTAGAACACGGGGTTTCAGGATACCGGTTCCCGGCAGGTGATTCCAGAGCCCTGGCTAATATTTTGAGTGATTTAGAACAATCCAAAGGAGAATTGGGGAAAATAACTTCGAATATTATGCCACCTTTGTTCATTGGACCTTATATAGATCAAATCATTAAGAATGTATGGAAAACGGATACTCTCGTGGAGGTAGAATGATGAACTGCCTGGTTCTTGGCGGCGGCGGTTTTATTGGCTCGCATTTGGTGAAAAAGCTGATCGAAGAAGGTCATAAAGTACGTGTCTTTAGCAAACAACTGCCGGAAAAAACTGCTTCAGGCGCTGAATGGTACGAAGGGGACTTTAATAATGCCGAGTTGGTCAATGATGTTCTGAATGACATAGACATGGTTTATCATCTAATCAGCACGACTTTGCCGAAAACATCAAATGAGGACATTGTTTATGATCTTCAAACCAATGTTATACCGACTATTCAACTTCTTGAGATGGCAGTAAAAAAGCGAGTGAAAAAAATTGTATACTTCTCTTCGGGAGGAACAGTTTATGGTATCCCAAAGGTATTGCCGATTACCGAAGAGCATCCGACCAATCCTATTTGCGCATACGGAATACATAAATTGGCGGAAGAAAAATATATCGCGCTCTTTCATTATCTGCACAACTTGGATTATGCCATCTTGAGGGTATCCAATCCTTATGGAGAGGGGCAATCCATTAGTAAAGGGCAAGGAGCTATCGGCATATTTTTGGATAGAGTGCTGAACAAGAAACCTATTGAAATATGGGGAGACGGCTCTGTGGTGCGAGATTATATTCACGTATCTGATGTAGTGAAGGCAGCTGTAATGGCTGCAGCTTATAAAGGGGAGAAAAAAATCTTTAATATCGGGAGCGGAGAAGGCGTATCTTTACGTAAGGTCATTGAAACAATTCAAAGTGCAGTAGGTTATTCCACAGAAATTACGCACCGTGAGTCTCGTTCGTTTGATGTACCTTCCAATATTTTAGATATTCGGACGGCTCAAAACGAATTAGAGTGGACACCTGTCATTGGTTTGGGGCCGGGAATAACTCAAATGGTGCAGAAAATGGACGAAGAATTGTGAGGTCGGATTTGTATGCTTATTAATAAGTTAAAGCAAAGGATTCTTCCAAAAAATTTATATGTTCTGTGGCTTTCTTTTTTGGTGAATGGTTTATTAAGCGGTTCATTATCACTTGGGGTATACTACTTGCTGCGTAAGTATGGCCATCAAAGTTATGATGATTTTGTTGTTGGAAGTATAACTTGGGTGGACTATAACAAAAGTGCCGATTATTTATTCATTATGTTTTTCTTTGCTTGCTTTATTGTTTTGTATCTTTTGACAATCCCTTTGTTTAATAGAATAGTGAACAAGGAACCCAAGTTAAAAGTTCCTGAAGTAAACAGTCATTTTGTTTTATTGTTTGTTGCGGGATTGATTACGTATATTTTTACAATGTGGTTTATTACAGGGACGATTCCCAAAACAGAGATTTTTGTATTGGCCATTTTATCAAGCTTATGCTTTTTCTTATATTCTTTTTATGGGAATGAGAAGGAAAAGCTAAATAAAGTTTTTAAAACCATCTGCTATTATGTATTGTTCATCGTTTTTATATATTTTTCCTATCAAGGTTTTATTATTTTTCTGCGCTTTATAAATCCTGCTTCTTTTGCTAATGACATTTTTATGGTTAAAAAGTTGGCGAAAGTAGTGCTGCTTCTTTCTTTGTTGATCGCTTTTGTGGTCAGTAAAATATCCAAGCGTAATAGGGATTACTCTTGGAAATTGCTTTTAGGGGTTTCACAACTATTTTTACCCTTGCAATTTTTAATTATGGGAAATTTTACTTACCAACAAAACTTGACCTTTTATCGGCCCGAGCTGCCAATCTTTACAAAAGGTCTTTTGGCTGCTGCATCGATAATCGGAATTATAGTTATTTTGTCCAAGCTTTTAAAGCTGAAAAAAAACAATAACGATATAAAGCTATCCACTTTGATTTATGTTCCATCCATTCTCTCTATCTCATGCTTTTTAGCCTATAGAAATCCTGCTTACAGCCCTTTCGCGCATGATGATTTTCACCTCGGTGAACTGATGCTTCCTTGGCAGCAAATCGTGGAATTCAAACAACAGATGTATACTGATTTCGTGTCTGTTCAAGGATTGCTGGGATTAGTTTATGGTGGAATTAATCAATTTTTGTTCAGCGGCAATGGAGCTACATTTCCTCTTGCATTAGTCACTCTCCCAGTGCTGGTTTCCATTCTGGTCAGTTACCTTATGAGTCGCTTCCTCGGCACGGGGTGGGCGTTATTGTTGTGCCTTGTAACATTCCCGGTTGCGGATAGAAATTCCTTGGTCCTTCCGATTTTAATAATTCTTCTCATGCCTTCATTGTTGAAGAAACCTATCCAATGGATATTGGCTTGGGGATGGCTTTCGCTCTTGCATTGCTTTTATAATTCATCAAGCGGCGGTGCATTAACGGCCGCAACTATACCCGTCTTGATCTATATGCTGGTGCAAGCCTATAAAAAGAAAGAATTTCAAAAGCTTTATAAACAACACCCTCTTCAACTGGTCTTGACTGTTATTGTCCATATTGCTTTGATTGTGTTTCTTCTTCCCGGCATAATTGGCTTGATCCAGTTTGTACGAGAAAATGGTGCGGCGAATGCGGTGGCGTACGGAATCGGCTTAACACAGGTTGGGCAAAGCATCCCGGCGTGGTTTCCGCATTGGTTTTCAAATCAGATCCTGGAATACCTTTCTTGGGAAGTACTAAGGACCGGCGGCTGGATAGCGAGCGCAATCATATTGCTCTATTATCTTGTAAAAACTCAAATGAAAAGCCATTTAAATGAAAGTGAAAAGTTGAAATCCAAGCAAATCGCATTCTTATCATTGGCCGGCTTTTTATATGTGCTAATTTTAGTGCCTTACAGCATGGGGAGAATTGATCCAGGAAGTCTAAGCAGAACGGGATCCTCCTCGCTCATGGCGGTTGGATACTTTTTGCCGCTGGTTGTTATTTTGGATATGGCAAACAAACGCTTTAAATTAGTAAGCGCAGCTTTACTAGGGATTTTTCTAGCATACCGAGTTGCATTTATTTACATTGACTTTGAAAAGCTGCCTCTTAGAACGGTAGAGGCGATTGCTGTACCCCAGGAGGCGGTTTTCTTTGAGGATACCAATAACTATCCCAACATTGGAAAAACCTTTATTCCGGCAGAGAAATTGAATGAGATTACACAGTTTAGAACTGCTTTGAATGACATCCTTAAGCCAGGCGAGACATACTTCGATTTTACAAATAAATCGGCTATGTACTATTATCTTGATCTTAAGGAACCAAGCCCATATTCTGCCGACTTTGTGGCAGCAAACTATGAAATGCAATCCAAAGTGATAAATAAAATAAGTGAAAACCCTCCTCCTGTTGCTCTATTGGGACCCAATAGCATTCGACACGATGGGGGCACTGCTTCCTTGAGATCTTATAGGACGTATAAATATTTTATTGCTTCTAATAACTATACGTACTATGAAAAAGATGGCTTTCAGCTCCTATTACGAAATGATCGCTATAACGAACTGGGGCTCCCAGAAAAAGAAGCGGGACAGAATACATCAGAAATTTCTCGGATATTTGCCCAAAAAGAATTGATGGCCATTCCTCTGGCTTGGGGGAATAGTGAGTCAGAGTTAAGCCAACGATTTAGTAATGACAACCTTGCTTTAACAGACGATGGATTAAAGGGTGCGGTAGTAAATGATCTTCAAAGCGAAGCAGATGGCTTTTATAAGGTCTCGGGAAGTGATCCTTTCTTCGAATGGAAGCTACCTCAAACAGCAGAAGGCTCCAAATATGATTTTCTTGTTTTGCAGGTAGAGACAAACGGAAACAAGCAAAATTTTAGAGGTCAGGTGTTTTGGAAAGAAGAAGGGCGAGATGAATATAGCGAGGATCAATCATTCCAGTTTAACGCGCGGGAGGGAACGCTAATTCTTCCAATGGGGTCGCATCCTTCCTGGCTTGTAAAGGAGGGGATCACTCATCTCAGATTTGATATAGATGGTTATAACGATAAGTTGGCGATAACAAAGGTGAGTTTAAACAAATTGGATAAATAATTTGTAATCCCGGTAGTTTGGATTTAGGGTAATCCAACGAATAGGAGAGTCGCAGATTGAATATTACTGAAATCAAAAAAAGCTGGATCGTTACGATATTACTTGCTGCTTTATTCTTCTTTTCAATTCTACTGCGGCTCCCTATATCAAATGAGGAAATTGATATTCAAAATATTGATGCCTCTTATCACGCTCTCTTTACAATTGAAGCGATGAAAGAAAATCCGATCAATGTTCATCGTTTATTACCGATTGTCACTTTAGGAGGTGAAGCAGACAAGTTTATACCGTGGGGAGCTGCAGCAGAGGATGGTAATGGAAACTACTTCTATACATCCTTTCCTCCACTGGGATTTGTCGTTCCCTTTCTTTTTTTTAGTGTGTTTCATTTGCAATCGAATCTGGATAACCTGCTACTTTTTAATTTGATTATTCACTTTTTGGCGTCAGTAGTGTTAAGCAGGTTGTTGCTGAAAATTTTAGTAAAGGGTTTTCCTCGTTTAGCCATTGTCCTCAGTTGCATAGGAGGGGGCATTTATATTTTTAATATTGAGGGGTTATTCTCCCATGGATCAATATATTGGGGGCATTCCCTCTTTCAACTCTTTTGGGTTTTACAACTTCTGCTTTTTGAAAAGATTTATAATAAGACTGAAAAGCCTACAACGTATATCTGGCTCTTCATCATCTCGTTTCTCACTATTTCTACAGAGTGGACAGGGTATTTGGGGAATTTTATTATTTTTGTATTCCTTTTCATTCAGTTTATTAGAAAAAAGTCAAGTTTTTACCCTTCACTAATTGTTTTTGTATCTTCTATATTGGCACTGTTGTATTTTCTTTTTTCCTTTTCTACCGTTCTTGGATGGGGGAAGTTTTTAGAAGCTCTGGAACAGAGGTTCTTCGCAAGGAATATTACTTCTTCAGTTGAACTCTCCCAATTATTTAAAGGTTACTGGGAGTCGTTCGGAGTATATATAATCTTGATCATTTTTTGTTTTCTCCTTGTTTTTTCCTTTGCTGCTTCTCGCCAAGAGTTTATGCAAATTGCAAAAAAAAATATAATTTTATTAATAGCGATGATATTTCCCTTGTTTGAAAACATTATTATGAAACAACATGCTATCGCATATTCATTTGACAGATTGAAATTATCCGTTCTACTAATCACCTTACTTACATTTCTCCTGGCATCTATGAAAAGTCTTGTTAAGAGCTCCCTCTTTTATGGAGGATGTACTTTTATATTCGCCGTTTGCATCCTTGTGGTTTCCTATCAATTCATACACTCAAATAGAGTTTCCTCGTTACCAGAGCTAGCCAGTAATCAATTATTTCAAAAAGAGATGCAAAAGTACGAAGACTTCATTTTTATGGAGTCCGGAAACGTGCGTGGATATTCAAATTTGACACTTCACCATGGCATTTATGGAAATGTTGAAAGTGTAGAGACGCTGGAAAATGTGAGTCAGCACAGGGAGTCTTCAAATGTTGTTTGGATATTAGGCAATGAATGGCCAAATCAAATCAAACTTTGGAGAACAGCGATTATTTATAATAGTAAGTTACAACAAATGGAAGTCATCAATTTGATTACAAATAAGGATATTGAGGCAAGTAAGTTTAATATTAATCCAGTCGTCTCCGAGCAGTTGGTTGTAAATGGAGTTGATAAATTGAAGGGAGAAGACGGAATATACTTGGATATCGAAAAGATTGACGGTGGAGAGGTTTACTTTAACGAAAGTGCGACAAGTAGCAAGAGTCAATTATATAGTGCCGTTATAGATTTGAAAAATACAAAATTGACAACTAGCAATTTTACCGATGAGAACTGGGATTCAGGAGTATTGAGGGAAGGAAACACATTGCTTTTTGACAATACCATCGTAAACCGTATTCTATTAAAGTCAGGATTAATTATCATTTGTGACGCAGGATTAGAAATGACGATAGAGTCTGTTGCCACTAAAGGACAATGGATTAACGTATCGGTTAATAAACAGCAGATGTCTTCGTTAACGTCTTTTCGATTTCCTGCTTCTATACGCGTAATGGCAAACCCCAATGCTGATGATTTACGATGAGTCATTGTTGCTACATCATGATTAAGCTATAATTACCTTGTTTGTTAAATCAATGGAGGTCATTTATGACAATAGCTTTACTGATTCTCGCCATGGTTTTTAATATCGGAGCTCAGTATTTATTAAAAAATGGTGTAAGCGGGATACGGTTTGACGGTTTTTCTTCAAATGTTCTTATGAAAATTTTCTCTTCTCCGTATATATGGATAGGCGCTATTTCGTATGGGATTAGTTTTTTGTTTTATATTCTTGCCATCTCTCGAGGAGAACTGAGTCGAATCTCCCCGGTATCGCAAGCCTTAACCACCCTTGGTGTGGTAGCAATGTCCGTCATTTTCTTTCAGGAATCGTTGTCGTTATACAAAATTGTGGGTGTTGGATTTTTGTTGATCGGCACAATAATAATTTTCAAATAAATGAGGAGTATGGTGAACATGCATGTATGAAAAGTACGACTATCTCATTTTTGGGGCCGGTATTTATGGATTGTTCGCGGCAAAGTTTCTTGGTGAAAAAGGGCTTAAGGTTGCTCTGATCGAATTCGACCGGGAGGCGTTAACGAGAGCAAGCTACATCAATCAAGCCCGGGTTCATAACGGATATCATTATCCGCGGAGTGTCTCGACTGCAGCCAAGTCGGCCAAGTATTATCAGCGCTTTAACGAGGACTTCTCCTTTGCAGTAAATAGCAGGTTTAAAAAGGTATATGCCATCTCAAGCGCGGATTCGCTTACAAACGCAGATCAATTTTTGAGGTTTTGTGAATTTGTTAACATTCCGGCTGAGGAGATCAATAGCCGACCTTATTTTAATCCAGGGGCGGTTGAAGCTGCGTTCGATACAGTGGAATATACTTATGATGCCATCATCATTCGAAAATGGTTTGTGGAGGAACTAAAGAAGTTCCCCCATGTTCATGTGTTCTATGACATGAGACTGGAAGACCTGCAAACCGGCTCCGGGTCTTATTTCCTGGAGTTTAATAATGGGTTGAAGATAGAAACGTCCGCTATCCTTAACTCAACATACGCCAGCGTAAATCAGATTTTAGACCGTTTTCAGTATGAATTGTTTAATATAAAATATGAAATTTGTGAAATTATTCTTACTCACGTCAACCCGAAACTGGAGAACGTAGGGATCACGGTTATGGATGGCCCGTTCTTCTCGGTTATGCCTTTTGGTTTGAGCGGAACGCATTCCTTAACGTCAGTAGGACACACACCGCATGATACATCATATGAAAAGTTGCCTACCTATGAATGTCAAAAGTTTAACCCGGCGTGCACGCCAAAAATCTTGCAGAATTGCAACCTGTGTCCAAGCAAGCCGAACACAGCCTGGACAAGAATGCATCAATTAACCAAAAAGTATTTGGTTCCGGAAATCGAAATTTCTTATAAGGAATCGTTGTTCTCCGTAAAGGCAATTATGAATGCGGCAGAGTTGGATGATTCGCGGCCTACCGTTATCCGGAAATTTTCGGACTCTCCGTCTTTTATTTCAGTACTCTCGGGTAAATTCAATACCATTTACGATTTGGAGGATGCTCTTTTATGAAAGCCCCGAAGGAACATGTATTTGTTTCTGCAGTCGTTTATACTTGTAATGATGAAACGACTGTGGAGGATTTTCTGAAGAAGGTTGATCATGTATTAAGTGAAACTTACGAAAATTTTGAAATTGTTTTAATTAACGATTTCAGTACCGACGCAACGCTAACCAAGGCAAGAAGTGTGGCCAAGCAGCTCAGAGGGAATGTAGTTATCATCAATTTGTCCCGGAGGCATGGGGTAGAGCATGCGATGATGGCTGGCTTAAACAAATCGATGGGGGACTTTGTTTATGAATTCGAGTCCACCGTTATTGATTACCCGCTTGAGATAATTGCAAATCTCTATAAAACGGCAACCGGCGGATACGATATTGTCTCTGCTGCGTCCACATATGTCTCCCGAAATTCGCGTTGGTTCTATAAGCTGGTAAACAGGTTCTCCTACCTGGAGATGGACCTTTCGACAGAAAGGATTCGCTTGGTCACGCGCAGAGCATTAAACAGCATGTTAAACTTGAAAGAGAAAGTTCGTTATCGTAAAGCCCTATATGCTTTTACCGGTTATGCTAGAACAAGAGTTATGTATACGCCTTCCGCAAAAGCACAGAACAAGAAATTTAACCGGGAGAACATCAAGACGGCCTTTGACGTTATTGTTTCTTTCTCCAATTTCGGTTTAAAAATCTCTCATTATCTATCTTTTTCCTTTTTTGCTTTTTCGATATTTATGTTAGGGTATGCTTTGTATCAATTTATTTTCAATAAAAGCGTTGTAGAGGGCTGGACGACGCTGATGATTTTGATCAGCATTGGATTTTCCGGAGTGTTTTTTATCTTTGCCGTGATGGGCGAGTATATTTCAAGAATCTTGATTGAGACGCAAAACCGGCCGACCTATAGTACCCGATCGATAGAACTGTTTAAAGAGAAAAAGGATGTTCAATTGGCCGAAGCCGAGATTGCGCAAGCAGAAGTTGCGGCCACAAACAACTAATAGGGAGGAACGGTTATGGACGGATTGATTGGATATACGGGATTCGTAGGATCGACACTGCTGACCCAAAGAGACTTCAATAAATGTTACAATTCCAAAAATATAGGAACCATAGAAGGCGAACAGTTTGATCTTCTTGTTTGTGCCGGAGCTCCCGCTGTCAAATGGAAAGCCAACCAGGAGCCCGCTGCGGATCTGGACAATTTGAAGGTATTAATGGATGCCTTATCAAAGGTTGAGGCAAAAGAATTTATTCTAATTTCCACCGTGGATGTTTATCCGACACCTTCGAATGTAGATGAAGATGTTATTATTGATCCGGAGGCTAACAGCGCTTATGGCAAACATCGCTACTATTTGGAACAATTCGTTCGGGAGCGGTTTCCGGAAGCGTTAATTGTCCGTTTGCCGGGACTGTTTGGCGAAGGCTTGAAAAAGAACTTTATTTACGATTTGATCCACACTAACTGCTTGCATCTTACCCATAAGGACAGTAAATTTCAATTCTATGATATGTCGCGATTGTGGCAGGATATTTTAATTGCCCAAAAAGCCGGGGTCAAGCTGATCAACTTTGCACCCGAGCCTGTCATTGCTAGAGAAGTAGCTGAAAGAAGCTTTGCGCTCGGTTTTGAAACCGTTACGGAAAAAGAACCCGTTTTCTACGATATGAAGAGCAAGTTCACTTCTTTGTACAATTCATCGGGAGACTATATGTACTCAAAAAACCAAGTCCTGGAGCAAATCCGCGAGTTTGCCCGCCGTCAACAAGGTGTGGTATGAAGCTAGCCATCTCGAATATCGCTTGGGATCTTGCCGAGGACAATGATATCGCCTTGCTTTTAAAAAAGTATCATGCAGATGGAATTGAAATAGCGCCGACCAAAGTGTGGAATCCCCCGGTTGGTCAGCCTGACAGCCAAATTTCCGAGTATAAGCATAATTGGGAATCGCAGCAGATACAAATGGCAGCTATGCAATCCCTGCTTTTTAACCGACCGGAACTAACCCTATTTGAAAGCGACTTAAAAAGAACAGAAACTCTCCTGTTCCTGGAACAAATTATTGAGTTGGCTAGTAAATTGGGCATTCGTGCTCTAGTGTACGGTTCTCCTAAAAACAGGAAAAAAGGCGGCATGAGTAAAGAAGAAAGTTTTGCTGCTGCGATTCCGTTTTTCCGGAAGGTTGGAGAGATCGCCCAGGAGAAGAATGTGGTCTTCTGTATAGAGCCGAATCCGGTGCAGTATAATTGCGACTTTATCACGACAACTCTTGAAGGCGTAGAACTTGTAAAAGAGGTAAATCAGCCGGGCTTCCGCCTGCACATGGATACCGGGACGTTGATTCTAAATGAAGAACCGGTTGAGCAAACAATAGAGGCAGCCTTTCCTTACCTGGCGCACTTCCACATAAGCGAGCCTTATCTGGGACAAGTCGGGGACGCACACCTCGATATTCACAGCCGTATCGCCAAATGCTTGAAAACATGCGGGTATCGGCATTGGGTTTCCATTGAGATGAAGAACGGACTCATGGAAAAGAATGCAGATGCAGTAGAAAAGGCTTTAATCCTCGCATCCAGTCTCTATAAGGAGTAAGGCCATGGATAAACAACAATGGGAAATTCCAAGCCACACGGTTCATGAACTTAGAGAAAAACGGACGAAATATTGTGTGTGTGTGCCTGTTATTAATGAAGGAGAGAAAATTAAGAAGCAGTTGCAAAAAATGAGCCTCCTTTCAAGCGCAGCAGATATCCTTATTTTGGACGGAGGCAGCACCGACAGATCTTTAGAGCCGGAGTTTCTGACAGCTCAAGGAGTACGTACCCTATTAACGAAACAAGACAAAGGCAAACTTAGCGCTCAACTAAGGATGGGGTTTGCTTATGCCATGGAACAGGGGTACGAGGGCGTCATCACGGTGGACGGAAACAATAAGGACAGTGTGGAAAGCATCTCGTTATTTATTGAGACGCTTGAGGAAGGGTATGATTTTGTTCAAGGCTCACGATATGTAAAAGGGGGAAGCGAGGTAAATACTCCGCTTAGCCGTAAATTAGCGATTAAACTGATCCACGCCCCTTTTTTGTCTCTCGTTAGCGGTTTTCGCTACACCGATACAACCAACGGCTTTCGTGCCCATTCCAAAAGGTTATTGCTGCATCCCCAGGTTCAGCCTTTTCGCAAAGTGTTCGACACTTACGAGTTGTTGGCTTATATAAGTGCAATAGCTCCAAAAACTGGTCTGCGGGTAAAAGAAATTCCGGTAAGCAGGAGTTATCCCGTAGGGAAAATACCAACCAAAATTAGTCCGCTTCGTGGAAACATACTCTTATTAAAAACACTTTGGAATGTGGCTTCAAAAAAATATGCTCCAAAGCCATAAGCCATTGACTATTACGGGAGGTTACGCATGAAAGGCATAATCCTGGCCGGAGGAACCGGCTCGCGCTTATTTCCATTGACAAAAGTGACGAATAAGCATTTGCTGCCCGTAGGGAAATATCCAATGATTTTTCACTCGATACATAAGCTCAAACAAGCAGGGATTGAAGACATTTTGATCGTGACCGGCAAAGAGCATATGGGCGATGTGGTGAATCTACTGGGAAGCGGAAAGCAAATGGGCACATGCTTTACTTACAAAGTTCAGGATGAGGCAGGCGGAATTGCACAAGCACTCGGATTGGCAAAGCAATTTGTAGGCCATGATCGGATGGTCATTATTCTGGGTGACAATGTATTTGAAGATGATATTGCGCCGTTTGTTCAACGTTATCAAGAACAGCCTTCCGGAGCCAAAATTTTGATTCAGCAGGTCGAAGACCCGCAGCGGTACGGAGTTCCCGAGTTGGACGGCGACCGGATTGTGGGAATTGAGGAGAAGCCCGCAGAACCCAAAAGCAATTATGCCGTTACAGGAATTTATATGTTTGACGAGCGAGTATTCGATATTATTGATACCTTAAAGCCGTCCGCGAGAGGCGAACTGGAAATCACGGATGTTAACAATGCATATATTGAAAAGAATGAGTTGAGTTACGATATTCTACAGGGTTGGTGGACAGACGCCGGAACGCATGCTTCCTTGGCTTATGCGAACGAACTGGCGAAGGATATCGCAATGGGAGAAGAGTTTGGAAAGTTGAAGCTGTAGTGAACTTGACCAAAGAATGGATGAAGGTGGTTCTATGAATATAAACGCTACCTTACTTAAAGACGCTTATCTTGTTGAACCAGTCGTTCACGGAGATCACCGCGGTTTTTTTGTGGAGAGCTACAATGCCAGGCTGTTCGCCGAGGCAGGCTTGCACTACGAATTTGTTCAAGACAACCATTCTCTGTCGGTTGAGACGGGCATTCTTCGCGGGCTGCATTACCAACTGAACCCTAAAGCTCAAACAAAGTTAATTCGCGTGACGGCAGGAGCCGTTTACGATGTGATTGTGGACATTCGCCGGTCCTCCCCCACCTTTGGCAAGTGGCAAGGCTTTATCCTTAGCGCGTCCAACAAACGGCAGCTTTTGGTTCCCAAGGGATTTGCCCACGGCTTCTGTACATTGGTCCCAAACACAGAAGTGCAATACAAGGTCGATGGGTATTACTCTCCCGAGCATGACCGAGGAATCCTTTGGAACGACCCTTCACTGGGAATTGATTGGCCTGTGACAAAACCGATTCTATCAGCCAAAGACGAAAAACATCCCTTGCTCAAGGATGCGGAATTTAATTTTGAATAATACAGAGTCATCTTGTTATTCACACTTGTAAAGCGAAGTCATCATCGTATGGATGGGAGCGGCAAACGAATGAAGGTTTTGGTTACCGGCGGTGCCGGGTTTATCGGAAGCAACTTTGTTTTGCATCTGCTGAAGGAGCATCCTGATTATGAGGTTGTGAATCTGGATGCGTTGACGTATGCGGGCAACTTGGAAAATTTGCGTTCGGTAGACGGCAATCCCCGCCACACCTTTGTAAAAGGCGATATTGCGGACGAAGCATTCGTTGATTCGCTTTTTGCCAAAGGGCTTGATGCTGTGGTCAATTTTGCCGCCGAATCCCATGTGGATCGGAGCATTACCAATCCGGATATCTTCGTTCGGACGAATGTGCTTGGAACGCAGGTGCTCTTGGATGCCGCCAAAAAATACACCGTGAAGAAGTTTGTGCAGGTGTCAACGGACGAAGTTTACGGCACGCTTGGGGAAACGGGACTGTTCACGGAAGAAACGCCGCTTGCGCCAAACAGCCCTTATTCCGCCAGCAAAGCAGGCGGAGATTTGATGGCCCGTGCTTACCGGGAGACGTACGGGATGCCGATCTGCATTACCCGCTGCTCCAACAATTATGGTCCCTTTCAGTTTCCGGAAAAACTGATTCCGCTGATGATCGCGAATGCTTTGGCCGACAAAGAACTTCCCGTTTACGGGGACGGACTGAATATTCGCGACTGGCTGTATGTGGAGGATCATTGCCGGGCGATCGATCTTGTTTTGCATCAAGGGGTGGACGGGGAAGTCTACAATATCGGCGGCAACAATGAGCGGACGAACATCACGATTGTTAAAACCGTTTTGTCCGCGCTGGGGAAACCGGAATCGTTGATCCGCTACGTTCAAGATCGTCCGGGGCACGACCGCCGTTACGGAATTGATGCCGGCAAAATCACCCGCGAGCTTGGCTGGCAGCCGCGTTATCATTTCGAGTCGGGGATCAAAGCGACGGTTCAATGGTATCTGGACAACCGGGAATGGTGGCAGCGAATTCTCAGCGGAGAATACCGGCATTATTATGAGCAGCAGTACGGAGAACGGCTTCAGGGAGAAAAGGGAGACGGAATCCCGGAGGCCGGCAAATGAAGGTTTTGGTGACAGGTGCGAGCGGGCAGCTCGGAACGGATTTGGTTCGGCTTTTAAGTGCGTCGCATGAAGTGATGGGAACGGACCGGAACGAAATGGACATCACGGACCAGAATGCCTGCATGGCGGTTATCGGAGCGTTCCAGCCGGATGTGGTGATTCACGCAGCCGCTTATACCGCGGTCGATCAGGCGGAGACGGATGTTGACGGTGCTTATCGCATCAATGCGGTGGGAACGCGGAATGTAGCGGCGGCAGCGGAACGGGTTGGCGCGAAGCTGTGTTATATCAGCACGGATTATGTCTTTGACGGCCGGGACAACAAACCGTATAACGAGTATGATCATACGAACCCCGAAAGCATTTACGGGAAGTCGAAACGCGCCGGCGAAACGCTTGTACAAGGGCTGTGTTCCCGTTATTTCATTGTTCGTACTTCCTGGGTGTTTGGACTGCACGGAGCAAACTTCGTGAAAACGATGCTAAGGCTCGGAAAAGAGAAAGGCCGGGTTTCCGTCGTCTCCGATCAGTTTGGTTCTCCCACCTACACGGTGGATTTAAGCCGCTTTTTGGCGGACTTGGCGGAGACGGAGAAATATGGCATCTATCATGCCTCCAACACCGGGACCTGCTCCTGGTACGAGTTTGCTCTGGCGATCTACGAGGAGAGCGGGCTGAAGGTTGAGGTTGAACCGTGTACAACGGAACAATTTCCGCGTCCGGCTCCGCGCCCCAAGTACTCCGTCATGGATCATTCTTTTATCCGCACAAACCATCTTCAGGATTTGCGCCCTTGGCGGGAAGCCTTGCAGGCCTTTTTGCGGGAGCTTCAGGACGCCGAAGACAAGATTGGCGGCAACGCGTAATAACCCGAGGGAGATGCCTCATGCCTACGGTTAGTGTACAGATCGTAACTTTTAACAGCGGAAAAGATATTTCGGCGTGCTTGCAAGCTGTGTTAAACCAAACCTGTCCTATTGTGCAAATCACTGTGGTGGATAATCATTCTTCCGATGAGACCCTGTCTGTGCTGGAGCGCTATGCGGATCAGGTGAAGATTATCGCCAATGAGGAGAACAGGGGATTTGCTGCCGGGCACAATCAGGCCTTGCCGCTGACCGACAGCGATTATGTGCTGGTGTTGAATCCGGATGTTATTTTGCATCCGGATTATCTTCATATCCTGGTCGAATATGCGGAGCAGCAGTCTCGGGCAGGCAATTTAACCGGGCTGCTGCTTTCCGCTTCCCGGTTAGGCATCGTGGACAGCGCCGGTCTCACCATGAAACGGTCACGCCGCGCCTTTGACCGGGGACAGGGAGAAGAAGCATCGGGTTACATGATTCCGGCGGAAGTGTTTGGCGTTTCCGGGGCGGCAGCCTTGTACGCCCGCCGGATGATTTCGGAAATTGAGCAGAACGGGCAGTTTTTTGACGAGGCTTTTTTTGCCTATAAGGAAGATATCGATGTTGCCTGGCGGGCGCGGTTGGCAGGATGGAAGGCTTACTTTGTTCCCGGAGCGACTGCGACGCATGAACGAGGCTGGAAAGCCGGAAGCGAAGGACGCTCCCGGCGGCCTCTGTTTGTAAGGCGGCATTCCTTTGAAAACCGGTATCGTATGCTTCTCAAGAATGAAAAAGGCTCCCGCTTTTTACGGGATTTGATTCATATCCTTCCGTTTGAAGTGGCCCAGCTTGGTTACCTGCTGCTGAAAGAGCGGGATTTGATACCATCCTATTGGCGAATGCTGCGTTTGATTCCGCAACTGCGCAGGCAAAGAAAGAGAGAAGAGGAGCAGTCCGCAAACTCTCGTGAATATAAAAACGCTTATTCTTTTTTCGAGTAATGAAGCTATGGTATAATAGGATTACAAGTTTTTACAGGTGATGACATGGATCTGAGCATAATTATCGTCAATTACAATACGATCAAGTTAACCCTTGACGCCATCGAGTCGGTCTTTCAATCAGAGACCGGCTATTCCTATGAGGTTATTCTGGTGGATAACGCTTCTTCGGACGGCACGGTTACAGCCGTGAAGGAACGGTATCCGCAGGTGCGGGTTATTGAGAATTCGGAAAATGTCGGCTTTTCCCGGGCGAATAATCAGGGAATGAAGCTTGCGGCCGGACGCTATGTGCTGCTGCTTAATTCCGACACGATTGTACCTGCGAATACGCTGGATGCCATGCTGCGCTTTATGGAGGAGCATCCGGATGTCGGGGCGAGCGGCTGCAAAATTGTGCTCCCGGACGGAAGCTTGGACAAAGCCTGCAAACGGGGCTTTCCTACTCCGGCGGCATCCTTCTATTATGCTTTCGGCTTTTCAAAGCTTTTCCCGGACAATCCTCGTTTTAACGGCTATCAGCTGGGGCATCTGAATCCCGATGAATCGCAGCCGATTGACTGTCTGGTGGGCGCTTTTATGCTTGTCAGGCGTACCGCTATCGAGCAGGCCGGAATGCTGGATGAGACCTTTTTCATGTACGGAGAGGACATTGATTGGTGTTACCGGATCAAGCAGGCCGGTTGGGGCATTCATTATCATCCCGCCGTGCAGATTGTCCATTACAAAGGGGCCAGCAGCCGGCGAAAACCGGTGAAGATCGTCTATGAATTCCATCGCGCCATGTACCTGTTTCACCGCAAGCATTTCGCAGAGCGCTATTCTTTCCTGGTGAATGGGCTGGTGTACGCCGGAATAACCGTGAAGCTGGGAGCGGCGCTTGCCAAAAACCAGATGAAACGTATGGGAAGGGGGAGCGGACATGATTCGGAGAAATCAGCACCTGCTGTATAAAATTTACGCTTTGTGCGATTTTCTGATCATTCAGCTTTTCTTTCTGGTTACGTGGTTTTATAAATTCGAATCCGCTTGGGCCGAGGTGGAATCGACGGGACGGCTGCCGTTTTCGCGTTACTACCAATGGGGTTTTGCTTATGGCGTCATTATTGTAGCTGTCGGCTTCTTCATGCATTTCTATTCGCCCAAACGCAAGAAGACGTTCGCATTCGAAGCCTGGAAGGCTTTGCAAATTCATGCGGTCGGCTTTCTGCTGCTGCTCAGCTTTTTGTATGTGGCAAAAGAACTGGACGTCTCCCGGGAGTTTTTGATTCTCTTTGCGGCTTTCAGTATCTTTGGCACCATTTTGTATCGGCTGTGGGTCAAACATCTGCTTCGCCACATGCGCCGGAAAGGATTTAACAAACAGTTTGTTTTGATTCTCGGCGCGGGAAGCCTGGGGCGGCGGTTTTACAAAAGCTTGGAGCAGAACCCTGAGTTAGGGTATGAAGTGGTCGGGTTTCTCGATGATATGGTAACGGAGCATGACGCCGCGCATCGGCACTACAAGCCCGTTCTCGGAAGATTGTCCGAACTGGACGAAATTTTGAGCAGTGTTATGATCGACGAAGTCGTTCTCGCGTTGCCCTTGTATGCGCACGACAAGTTTGGCCGCTTGATCAATACCTGCGAGAAAGCCGGCGTCCGGACCATGATCATTCCCGACTTTTTCAACTACTTGCCGGCGCGGCCGCATTTCGATAATTTTGCCGGGCTTCCGCTTATTAACGTCCGGGATATTCCTTTGGACAACTTGAACAACCGGATTTTAAAAAGAGCGTTCGATCTTGTTTTTTCGGGAGCTGCGCTGGTGGTGACCTTTCCGGTCATGCTGGCGATTGCGATCGGCATCAAGCTGACTTCTCCGGGGCCTGTTCTTTTTAAGCAGGAGCGTGTGGGGCTAAACCGCCGCACGTTCTTTATGTACAAGTTTCGCACCATGGCGCACTCGGACCAGAAAACGGCGGATACGGAGTGGACGGTGGAAAACGATCCGCGAAGGACCGGATTTGGCGCGTTTTTGCGCCGCACCAGCCTGGATGAGCTGCCGCAGTTTTTTAATGTTTTGATGGGAGATATGAGCGTGGTCGGCCCCCGGCCGGAACGGCCTTATTTTGTCGATCAGTTTAAGGAAGAGATTCCGAAATACATGGTGAAGCATCACATTCGGCCCGGCATGACGGGCTGGGCGCAAAGCAACGGCTTGCGCGGAGATACGTCCATTCGGGACCGGATCTCGTACGATATTTACTATATTGAAAATTGGTCTTTTTTCTTCGATATTCGGATTATTTCACAGACGGTTTGGAAGGGCTTGGTGAACAAAAACGCGTATTAAAAACGGGGAGGCCGAGAGCCTTCCCGTTTCTTTTTGTATGTCCAATGCGGATCTTATAGGCTGCCGCAGCGAAAGTGAAAGTCGCTAGGCGGATAAACTTAAGCGGGGTTATCCTCGACCCTAACGTTCAATCCACGCCTCCTCCTCCGCCTGTGTCAACCCCGCCGCCATCGAAGCCGCCTCCGCTGTCGCCGCCCCAATCGCTGCCGCCACCGCTGTCCCAGCTGTCGCCACCGCTATCCCAGCTGTTCCCGTCGCTGCTCCAGCTGTCCGAGCTGCCGCTATCGGAGGAGTCGCTTCCGGGATCGCCGCCCGTATCACTGTCGTCCCCGGTGTAGGAGTCGCCGCTCCCGCCTTCCGGGTCCTGCTCTTCCGTGCCGCCGTTCCGCTCTTGCTCCTCTTCTCCATTGGATGCGTCGGAGCCTGCGATCATGGCTCCGGCGATGAATGCGCCTGTCGGGTCCGGCGTGAACCCTTGATTGGCGTGCGCGTTTGAGCGAATGCCCCTGTGCGGACTGCCTTGCGTCGGTCTCTGCTGCCGCATCGTTGAGTCGCGTCCTGTCGGCCGGTTGCCGGAAGTTCGTTGGTTGGTGTTGCCACTGCGGGAAAATGCCACTAAAATGAAGACGATGACAACAAGCGCAAAAATCGCAAAAATCCACATTTTTCGCGTCCCTCACTTTTCCTTTTTCTTTATTTTATCACGGGCACCAGCTTTTTGGAGGGTTCTCCCGCAAGACGGGTTAAAATATAGTAGAAAGGCAAGGATAGAGAAGAGAGATGCCGAAACATTCAAACAGCAGGAGACGTCCTTTTAAAGGAGGTGCCTGGAAAATGCGACGGGATGAGGAACACAGCGACCCGGTTGCGCCGGGCAGAGGGATCGTTTACGGAGTATTGGCCGGAGCCGTCATCTGGGCGGTTATCATCGGCGGAATTGTGCTTTATTTGAGGTCTTAGAGAAAAGCGTTTTGAGAAGAACTGTGCCGCCGGGTCTAACGACTCGCGGGCAGTTCTTTTTCTTTGGGCCGAAACTCGCGGATGTATACAGAAAAGATTCCCATTTACCGATATATGAGGGAGAGGACAAGCAATCCGATTGGGAAGGAGGAACGAACCGGAAGCTTGGCGTTTTGTTGTTGTACATATGTGAAAAAAAGCGCAAGTGGAACCGCAGTTGTAGAACTTTGATGACGAAAAGGTGGACACGGAGCATGGACCAAGCTTTCGGAAAAGGATATGCAAAAACAATGAAATGGTGGACCTGCCTGCTTCTCTTCGTCACGCTGGCAGGGGCCGCCCTTGCGCACCCGGCGGGAGCGGCCGCCGCGCCTGTCAAAGCGGCGGTTTACTTCACGGCCGAAGACGGGGCGCTGTACAGCGTGCAAAGCGACGGCACCAAAGAGCAGAAGCTGGCAGACGATTACGCGGGCGATATCCCCGTGGCGGTCGGGAATTATCTGTATTACCAGGCGCCGGGGAAAGACGGGGACGACCTTTGGCGTGTTCCCAAGAGCGGAAAAGTGCAGAAACCGGTCCGTATAGCGGCTAATGTTCACCTGATTCATTCCGGACTGGACGGCTACTTGTATTACTTGACGGGCGCCGGAGACATTTACCGGATTGCCGGCAACGCGGCCAAGCCGACGGATGGGAAGAAGATCGCCGCCGGAGGGGACACGGAAAACGCCTTGATGCTCGTCTGGCAGGGCTATCTGTATTACAACGCCGGAAATGACGGAAAGTCGTCTGCGGTCGTTTCCCGAAAAGCGGACGGCAGCGGCAAGGAGCAGCGTGTTGCGACGGGGGCGTTTTTCGATTGGAATGCCGAACTCGACAAAAAGACGTTGTATCTGATCGTCGACACCGACCCGCTGGCCCAAGAGGAAAATCCCGAGACCGTCGCCCTGTATGCCGCCCCGAGCGGCGGCGGAGCCGGCAAGGCAGTAAACGGAAACGCCCTGCTGGAAACGAACGCCCTCCTTGGCGCTGCATGGGCGGGGGCGTACTTCCTGCACAACCCCGGTGTATCGCTTGATCCGAACAACGAAGAGGGCCTTTTTGCACAGGCAGCCGGCGCGCTGCTGAAGACCAACGGGACCGTCATCCCGCTGCATGACAGCGCGGTGCTGGCGATTGCCGAGGCCGGAGCCGACCGGTTGGCTTTTCTCGACGCAAACGGAGACGCGTATGTCAGCACGCTGAAGAACGGCCAAGTGGTCAAAACGGTCCAGCTTGCGGTAAGCGATGGGATTGACCTGAACAGCAACCTGGCGGGCGGCAAAACGAAAACCACTTTGATCGCCGCCGAGGATGGCGTTTATAGCCTTGCTGCCGGCGCAACGCTCAAAAAATTGATCGGCTCGAATTGGCTCAGCTATCACATGGAAGCTGCCGTTCCCGGGATCTTCTATTTGACGGGAGACGAATACGGCCAGTTGAACTGGATTAGCGTTGACGGGAAACAGAAGAAAGTTCTTTCCAAAAAACCGGTTGAGGCCATCCTCTTGGTTGAAAAACAATAAATGCGGGGGTCCGTTTGGATTCCTCGATCGGCTCAGCCGTTCCTTCGGGGAAGCGGCCGTCTTGAGAGATAGGTTCCTTGATTCAAGGCTGTTTCTTATCGGGACAAGGCAAGCCGTCGACTGGGTCCAGGGTCACGGAAGAGCGTTCAAATTGGGAACGAAGCAGCTTTTTCCGCGGGGCCGGGAAACCGATAAGAGAAGGGAAGACTTGGAAACCCTGAAACCGGATGAGAGGGGGCGTCTCGGCTAGTTCTCCGTACATAATGAACCGAAAAGGGATCCAAAAAAAGAAACATAACGTTACAACCAGAGAGCGAAAGCGAGGATGACAGAAACCATGAAAAGCAAATTTCAATGGATGAAGCAAGCGCTGTGCGCCGTGCTGGCGCTTGCGCTGCTGTTGGGCGGAGCGGCCCTTGCTCCGGCAAAGACAGAGGCGGCCGCGGCTGCGGCTAAAGAAGCCTATGTGTACTACACCTCCGAAGACGGCCTTTACCGGGTGCTCGGCAACGGAACCAGAGAAGAGAAGCTGCTGGACGAGTTTTACGGGACCAACGTGATGGTGCTGGGCAATTATCTGTATTTTGAAGACGAAGAGCTCCCGGGAGACCTGCTGCGCATTCCGACGAACAGCGCGGGCGTAGTGGAGCAGCCGACCCGGTTTGCCACAAACGTGGCGTATTATGAAGTGGTCGACAACTTCCTGTATTACATGACCGCCCAGGGCAAGCTGTACCGCGCGACACCGGCGGCGACGGCTTCTTCGCAATCCCGGCTTATTGCCGATGCGGGCAACACCGAATATCCCGAGTTTGCCGTCGTGGACGGCCGTGTTTACTACAGCGCGCTGAAAAACGGCAAGCCTTGGGTCGCGGCGAAATCCCGCGACGGCAGCGGAAAGGTGCAGTGGCTGGCTGCCGGCGCTTTGGAGGACAGCAGACTGGTGAAGGCGGACGCTGCGGCGGTGAATTTCCTGGTGAACACCAAACCGGAAGAAACGTTTTATTCGACCGACTGCATGGTGTTCTATTCGATCCCCCGCAAGGGCGGCAATCCGAAGGCGGTCAACCTGAAGCTGCCGATGGATTACAATGAAATCACTTCCGGCCTGTATACGGACAAGTATTACGTTTGGAACAAAGACATCAAGCTGGATGAGAACAAGGACAGCGACTACACCACCGGCAAGGGCTTTCTCATGAAACTGGGCGGCAAATCCATCGCCATTCTGGACCGGGCCGTGTATGACGCCGCCGATCTTGGCGCCGACAAGGTGGCCATTGTGGACGGCTACGGCAAGGCTTATGTAAAAGTGCTGAAGAACGACAAGGTCATCGCCACCAAAACGCTTCCGGTGAGCAACGCGTACGGCTTCAATCCCATGTACTCGAACGGGAAAGTGCGGGGCGTCCTGCTGTCGGCCGCTGACGGCATCTATCTCGTGAATGCCGATATGACGGTGAAAAAGCTGGTCGGCGAAGAGTGGGATTCTTACTGGGCGATCGATGATGTTTCGGGTATTTTCTACCTGAACGGGGACGACTGGGGACTGTACCGCAAAAGCGAGGACGGCAAAACTAACCTGAAGCTTACGGATAACGAAGTGGACGATATTGTGCTGGTTACGAAAGCCTGATTCCTTTCCCTTTTCATGACAGACTGAACGGTAGGGTCGAAGTCCTGATGGCTTAAAGCTGCGGCCGCATGATGAAAAAAGTCCTTCGCCGCTTCCAGACCGGAAGCAGCGAAGGACTTTTTTATGGAGGGGCGCCGGGTCAGGAAACGTCTTGTTTTTCCCCGCAGAGCGCCTGGCATTCCCGGAAGGCGTTGTGCCGGCAGCCGGCGCACTTGCCGGCGTCGAGCGCGCTCAGGGCGCGTGCCAGCGCGTCTCCCGTGCGCTCATAGAAGTTCGTCTCCCCGATCCGATTCCAGAGCCCCGTTTTCATCAGCATTTGTTTGGGCTGAGGCTGAAGGTCCGCGACCAGAACGGTACCGCCGGCTTTTTGGAACCGGGTGACGAACCGGAACAGCTTGGACTCTCCCGTTGTGTCGATGAACGGCACTTTTCCCATGCGGAGGATCAGGCACCTGGCTTCCGCCTGCTCAAAGAAGCGGCTTTCGAAGGCGGATGCGGCCCCGAAAAAGAGCGGGCCTTCGATGCTGTAAATGCCGATTTGCGGACAATCGTGATTTTCGGTCACCATGTGGGCTTTTACTTTCCCGCTGGCGGCGCTCGGGTCGGGCAGCACCTTGTCGACGGCGGCGAGCCCGCTCATGTGCTTGACAAAAAGCAGAACGGCGATCGCCAGCCCGATCTCGACGGCTGTGGTGAGGGTCGTAAAGACGGTCAGCAAAAAGGTGATCAGCAGGATGACGGTGTCTCCGGTGCGGGTTTTCAGGATGTGGGCGAACGCTTTGCGTTCGCTCATATTCCAGGCGACCATCATCAGAACGGGAGCCATGCTCGCCAGCGGAATGCGCGACGCATAGGGCGCGAACAGCACCAGAACCAACAGCACGACCAGCCCGTGTATGATCCCCGACAAGGGGGAAGCGGCGCCGTTTTTGATGTTGGTGGCGGTGCGGGCGATGGCGCCGGTGGCCGGAATGCCGCCGAACAGCGGAGCGGCCATGTTGGCGATGCCCTGCCCGATCAGCTCGCGGTTGCTGTTGTGGCGGTCGCCCGTCATTCCGTCGGCGACGACGGCGGACAGCAGCGACTCAATCGCGCCCAGCATGGCGATGACGAAGGCGGGCGCCAGCAGGGACTCCATCCGCTCCCACGAAAGAGCGGGGAAGTGGAAGCCGGGGAGCTTCGCGGGAATATCGCCGTAAGCGGAACCGATGGTGGCCACTTCGCCGGGGTACAGCCAGACGGCGGCCAGCGTGGAAAGGAGAAGCCCTACGAGCGAGCCCGGCACGCGCGGCAGGTAGCGGGGCGTGAGCAGAAGAGCGGCCAGGCAAATGCCGGCGGTCAGAATGCTGTACCCGTTGATCGAGGAAAGGTGAACCGCCAGCTCGCGCATATTGGGCAGAAACGCTTCATGACGCTTCAGGCCGGCGAGCCCGAGGAAGCTGCCGATTTGCCCCGCAAAAATGGTGACGGCGATCCCTGCCGTAAAGCCGATGGTCACCGGGCGCGGAATGAACTTGATGAGGGCGCCAAGCTTGAACACGCCCATCAGAACCAGCATGACGCCGGCCATAAACCCGGCGATCAGCAGGTTTTCAAAGCCGTATTGGGCGACAATCGCGAACAGAATCGGAATAAACGCCCCCGTGGGGCCGCCGATCTGAAACCGGGAGCCCCCGCACAGCGAAATCAGAATCCCGGCGACGATGGTGGTGTAAATGCCGTATTCCGGCTTGACGCCCGAGGCGATAGCGAACGCCATGCCGAGCGGGATGGCAATGATGCCGACAATGCTGCCCGAAATCAAATCTTTGCGCAGCATGCCGGCCTGGTACCCGGCAAACCGCTCATCCTTCCACTTCATCCGTAACCCTTCTTTTCTTGGATTGTCTGATTATTGCTTTTCCTTGCGCATTCCTTCGAGGAGCGAGATGGCGTCCACCAGATGATTGTCGAAAATGCGCTTGGCCACCGCCAGAAGGTCCTTGATCAGCGGATCGCGGAGCGAATACGTGACGGTTGTGCCTTCCTTGACGCTGCTGACTAGATTTTTGGCCCGCAGCACGGCGAGCTGCTGGGAGACTGCCGAGCCTTCGGAGCCGAGAACCGTTTGAAGCTCGTTTACGTTATGCGGCCCCAGACTCAGCACTTCCAGGATGCGGATTCGCATCGGATGCGCCAGCGCCTTGAAAAATTCCGCTTTGAACTGCTGAATGTTTGCTTCCATGCCGCCTCCCCCTTATGATCTTTATCTCTGAATATTTGAAAATACAAAATTACTATACGCCCGGGAGAAGGCCTTGTAAATGTCCATTTTCGCACAACTGATGATGACAAGGAGACGACTATGCGAAAAATCGCTTCCGCTGCCTTGAAAATAGAAACGGCTGCTGCCGGGTTTCTGTCCCGGCGGCAGCCGTTTCATTTATATAGGAACTTGAAGCATAACTCACGGAAAGAGGAAGGGGTCCCTTTTGACAGGGGATGGAAGCGGAAATTTAAATTGTCGTATTGACATTATAAAAATTTATTAGTATCATAACGATATAATCAAATTGATAATATAAAATTCGGAAAGCGAGGAATGAGCATGTTCGGATTTCGGTTTGTGAAATTTCAACCCAGCGAATACGTCATGAAAATGCGGAGCGGCAAGGTAGTGCGGGAAGGCATCGGGTTGTCCTTTTTCTATTACGAGCCCACAACCTCGGTTGTCGTCGTCCCGGTTTCCTCGCTCGATGTGCCGTTTATGTACCAGGAGATGACGAGCGATTATCAGACCGTTACGGTGCAGGGACAGCTGACCTGCCGGGTCGCGGATTACCGGAAGATCGCCCAGATGCTCAATTATACCTACAGCCTGAAAAAGAATCAGTACCTCTCGGACGATCCGGGCAAGCTGCCGCAGCGCCTGATCCAGATCGCCATGGTGCAGGCCAAAAAGCATCTGGAGCGGATGCCGCTGCGGGAGGCGATTCAGGCAGGGGAGCGTCTGGCGCACGCGGTCGGGGAAGAGCTGGCGCGGAACGAGGAGCTGGCCAAGCTGGGCGTCGAGCTGATGGGCTTCTCCATTCTGGCGGTGCAGCCCAACAAGGAGACGGCCCGGGCGCTTGAAGCGGAGGCCCGGGAGGACATCCTCCGCAGCGCCGATAACGCGCTGTACGAACGGCGCAACGCTTCGATCGAGCAGGAACGGCGGGTCAAGGAGAACGAGCTGAACACGGAGCTGGCCGTCGAGGCCAAGCGCCGGCAAATCCGCGAGGCGCAGCTGGACGCGGAGCGGGCTGCGAACCGGAAGCAGAATGAGATGCTGGAGGAGCAGCTTCGCTTTGACACGGAGCTGGAGGAGCAGCGGCGGGCGCTGATCGAGCTTTCGGTCGCGGGCCGCAAGGCCGAGGCGGAAGGCAAGGCTTACGAGCTGGCTGCGGTCATGGGCGCGCTGCGCGAGGTCGAGCCGAATGTGCTGCAGGCGATGGCCAACCTGGGAATGGCTCCGGACAAACTGATCGCCATCGCGTTTCAGGGGCTGGCCGAAAACGCGGCGAAAATCGGCCAGCTGACCATTACGCCGGATTTGCTGCAAGGCCTGCTTAACGGAGATGCAGGCAGCGGCGGCCGGACGAAGACCGGAGGCGCGCGATGAACGGGGCGGCTGGGGCGGGCCCGGACCGCAAGCTGGTGCTGATCAAGCGGCGGACGCGGCTTGAGGAGCTGATGGTGCGCTACAACACCGTGCAGCAGGCGAAGTTTTATCTGGAGCGCCTTGGGGCGGACTTTGGCGATTATCAAGCGGAGGACGCCGTCTACCGCCAGGCGGTGAGGGAGGCGGCCGAAGCGCTGCATCCGTTCGGAAGGGTGCAGGTGCTGGACCGGGAGCATGTGCCGAATTTTCTTTTCGGGCCCGACGACACGGTGGTCGTGCTGGGACAGGACGGTCTGGTGGCCAATACGCTGAAATACGCGGGCGAGCGGCCTCTGATCGGCGTGAACCCGGACCCGGGGCGGTGGGACGGGGTCCTGCTTCCCTTTACCGTGAGGGATTTGTGCAAGGTGGTGCCGGAGGTTTTGGGCGGCCGCCGGCAGGTCCGCGAGGTGACGCTGGCGAAAGCCGAGCTGAACGACGGCCAATGCTTGTATGCGGTGAACGACCTGTTTATCGGGCGCAAAACGCATGTGTCGGCGCGGTATCGCCTTCGTTTGGAGGACCATGTGGAGCAGCAGTCGTCAAGCGGCGTGATCGTGTCCACCGGCCTCGGCGCGACCGGGTGGCTCAAAAGCGTGCTGGCGGGCGCGGCCGGCATCGTCGGCGGAGCGACGCGGCGGCCGCTGACACTATCGCCGGAGCTGGTGGCGGGCGAAGCGGTGGAGATGCCCGGACGGGACCGAGGGAACGGCGGCGGAGTGGAGCGTGCGGGACAGCCGGGGGTTGCCTGGGACGCGCCGCAGCTGTATTTTACCGTGCGGGAGCCGTTTCCGAGCCGCACCACCGCGGCCGGCCTCGTGTTCGGCCGGATCGGCGAAAACCGTCCGCTGCGCATCGAATCGCAGATGCCGGAGGACGGCGTGATTTTCAGCGATGGAATGGAAAGCGATTTTCTCGCATTCAATGCCGGCGTCGAGGCCGTAATCGGTCTGGCCGAACGGAAGGGCCGTCTGGCCGTCTAGCCGCCCCCCCTGTCCGGGCGGAGGGCCAAGCCGGAACTCGTCTGCATAACGGTCCAAGTTCCCACATAGACATGTTATCAGTTGTGCTTAGCCTATGTGAAGAGAGGATGGATGGGAATGCGACGGACCCTTTGGATTGCCGCGTCGGTCATTCTGTGTCTGGCGGTTCTGCTCTCCGGATGCGGGAAAAAAGACGCGGGGGCGGTCATCAAAGACCTGGATCAAACGCTTAACAAACTGGACAGCTACGAGGGCAGCGGCCGGATGGTGCTGATGACCGGACAGCAGCAGCAGGAATATCAGGTGCAGGTATGGTACAAGAATCCTCATTTTTACCGCATTGCCCTGACCAATGACAAGCAGAATGTCAACCAGATCGTGCTGCGCAACAACGAAGGAGTTTTCGTGCTGACGCCCGCATTGAAAAAGAGCTTCCGCTTCCAGAGCGATTGGCCGGAAAACCAGGGCCAGTATTATTTGTACCAGTCGCTGGTTTCGAGCATTCTGGACGATCAGGAGCGGAAATATACGGCGGACGGCGAGGATCTCGTGTTTGATGTAGCGGCCAACTATACCCACTCGTCTCTCGCGCGGCAAAAAATCTGGCTGGACAAGAAAAGCTACAAGCCCAAGCATGTCGAGGTGCGTGACACCAACGACAACACGCTGGTCACGGTGGATTTTACCGCCTTCGAGTTTGGCAAGAAATTTGACCCGGATTCGTTTGACACGAAGAAGAATCTGGCGGGCGCCGGGCTGAATGCCGATCCGACCCTGGGCGAAGCCGGCGATCCGGCGGCGGATGCGATGGCGGACGCCGACGGACAGACGACCGATGCGGACGCTCCGGCGGCCAGCCCGAAAGACGGCGGCAGCAGTGCGAGCCCATCGGCTTCGGCGCTGCCTTCGCCGAGCGGTACCGCTTCGGGCGCGGCCGCCGCGCCGGACGAGTCCGAAGCGGATTCCGCCGCGGGCGGGCCGGCTGACGGGGATGGCGCGGCCGCCGATGCGAACGGCGAAGCGGGTGTGGACGGTGCGGCTGCTTCCGCGGACGACCCGGCCGGAAACGGTGCCGCACCCGAAGGCTCCGGCAATGGAACGCTCGCCGTCGGGGAACAGGGGCTTCCGTTCCTTCAGCCCGACCTGCCGGGCGGGGTAGCCCTGGAAAGCACCGATGACGTGACCCTTGGCGGGGAGCCGGCCGTGCTGAGCCGCTACGCGGGAACCTACAACTTTACGCTCGTGCAGTCGCGTCCCGAATCGCAGGAAATGATGCTTCTTCCGGGAGCCAGCGTGGATCTCGGGTTTACGATCGGCACGCTGACGGGCAGCGACAAGCGGACGCTGACCTGGACCTACAACGGAACGCTGTTCCGCCTGTCAAGCGCGGACCTGCCGACGGAAGAGATGATGAACATCGCGCAAAGCCTGCAGGGAACGGAAGAAAAGTAAACCGGGACAGCGAGCGGGCGGAGGACGACCGGCTTGGGGGAGCGCGGAGGGTCCGTCCCGTCCGCACGCGGGCGAAGAGACGCGGAGCAAACCGGCCGGCGGCCGGTTCTGTGCTCCGGAAACGTTCTAGGCCCGCTCAAAATGCGGGTTTGACACTTCCCGTTAATGCGATTAACATGAAATGAGCGGTCGCGTTTCCGGCCGTCATTCCCGAACAACCAGGGCACCGGGGGCCTTCACTGGCCTGCCGGAGCCCTTTGTCATGGGAACAAACCGCGAGCCGCAGCGCGCGAGGCTCTTGCAGCCTTCCGTCCGGCCGCGACAACGACTGAAGAAGGTGGAGTTTGTGGATTCCTTTTATCGTCCGACCCGGGTGGAGATCTCGCTGGACGCGCTGCATCACAACCTACGGGCATTCCGCCAGGCGATTCCCGAATCAATCGGCCTGATGGCCGTGATCAAGGCGGACGCTTACGGGCACGGAGCGGTTCAAGTGGCGCGGGAAGCGCTGGCCTGCGGCGTCGGCTACCTGGCGGTCGCCTTTTTGGATGAAGCGCTGGAATTGCGCCGGGCGGGCGTGGACGCCCCGATTCTGGTGCTCGGCCATACCCCGGTGGACGGCATTGCGCTGGCCGCCGAATTCGGCATTACCTTGACCGTTTACAGCGACGACGCCCTCGACGCGATCGCCGCTCTTCCCGCAGGCGGGCTTCCGGTATCCGTCCACGTTAAGATCGATACCGGCATGGGCCGGCTCGGGCTTTATGAAGAGCAGGACGCCGTCCGCTTTATAAACCGGGCCATGCAAACGCCCGGCGTTTCCGTCGAAGGCTTGTACACGCATTATGCCTGCGCCGACGAAAGCGACAAAACCTGCACGCTCGAGCAGTACCGCAAGCTGAAGGCGGTTGTCGATCATTTTGCTTCGCAGGGTATTGCATTCCCGTATATCCATGCCGGCAATACCGCGGCCGCAATCGATACCCCGGAGCTTACTTATAATATGGTCCGGCTGGGCATCGGCATGTACGGCCTGTACCCCTCCGAAGAAGTGAACAAGGAACGCATTGCGCTGAAGCCGGTCCTGAGCATCAAGACCGGCGTGGTGATGCTGAAGCCGCTTCCCGCCGGTTCGGGCATCAGCTACGGCCACCGCTATCACACCAGGCGCGACGGCGAACGGATCGCCACTCTGCCGGTGGGCTACGCCGACGGCTTTTCGCGCATGCTGACCGGCAAGGCCGAAGCGCTTATCGGCGGGCGGCGGGTGCCGGTCGTCGGCACCATCTGCATGGACCAATGCATGATCGAAGTAACCGGCGTGCCGGAAGCGGCGGTCGGGGACGAGGTCGTCATCCTCGGCGTGCAGGGGAATGAAGCGATCACTGCCGAGGATTTGGCGGCCCGCCTCGGCACCATCAACTATGAGATCGTCTGCATGATTTCGCACCGGGTTCCCCGCGTCTATATCCGGGACGGCAGAGCGGTGCACATCGTCAACCACCTGCGCCACGAGCTTTCCGCATCCGAATCGGCCGGCATCCGGTAAACCGGCCGTATCCCAAAACGAGGCGTTTGCGGCGGCGGAAAATGACGTTTTTTTGCATGAAAATGTACCATGCGTTTCCTTGATCCGCCAAAAATTATGGGACGGGCTCTTGCATCTGCGGAGAATCCGGTATAACATACTTGATATATGGACCGCATATAACTATCCTTGCATAAGGACTTTGCGGTAGCTCGTTCTGCATGCTATGATGCTTGTAATGTCTTTGGGGGTGCGATGCCTGTGTCAAACGTGAATACGAAGAGGATCATGATCAGTCTTCCGAACAACCTGCTTCAAGAAGTGGATGGGATCGTGGAAATCGAGAATTCGAACCGCAGCGAGCTGATTCGCCAAGCCATGAAGCTGTACCTGATGGAGCGGAAGAAGAGATTTTTGCGCGAGTCTATGCAAAGAGGCTACATGGAAATGGCGAAGATTAATCTCCACATCGCTTCGGAGGCGTTTCAGGCGGAAGAAGATGCAGGTATCAGCGTGGGCCGCTTAGTTAGCGGGGTGTGAACTTGATAGTCAAACGTGGCGATGTGTTTTTTGCCGAACTGTCCCCTGTGGTCGGTTCCGAGCAAGGAGGCTTGCGTCCGGTTCTGGTGATCCAGAACGACATTGGCAACCGCTTTAGTCCGACGGTCATCATCGCGGCCATCACGGCGCAAATCCAGAAAGCCAAGCTTCCCACGCACGTGGAGATCGACGCGGCTTCCCATGGATTCGACCGGGATTCCGTCGTTCTGCTGGAGCAAATCCGGACGATCGACAAGCAGCGGCTGACGGACAAGATCACGCATCTGGATGACGAGATGATGAAACGGGTGGATGAAGCCCTGCAGGTGAGCCTCGCGCTCATCGATTTTTGAGTGCAAGCAAACGAACGGCACAAGAGGAAAACGGGGGCATGCCCTCGTTTTTGGTTTTTTACCGGGACTAACGCGCCTGGAACGGAATACATACAGACCAGAAAAAAGGATGGATCGACGTATGGCGGAACGGCCGGAACAGACGGAAACGGCGGCGCAAAAGGATACGGAAAAACGGGCGGCGGCGCAGCCCGGAGAAGAGCGGACGCGTGCGGAAAAGGAACGGCTGCTTGCGCAGATGGCGTCCGAGCTGCAGCTGCCGGGCCACAAGGTAAAAGCGGCGGTGGCGCTGCTGGACGAAGGCAACACCATTCCCTTCATTGCCCGCTACCGCAAGGAAATGACGGGGGAATTGGACGAGAACGAGCTGCGGGCCATCGAGGAGCGGCTGCAGTACCTGCGCGGCTTGCAGGAGCGCAAGGAAGAGGTGCTGCGGCTGATCGGCGAGCAGGGGAAGCTGACGCCGGAGCTTGCCGATGCCGTCGCCCGCGCGGCGAAGCTGCAGGAGGTGGAGGACCTTTACCGCCCGTACCGGCAAAAGCGCAAGACGCGCGCCAGCGCTGCCAAGGAACGCGGCCTCGAGCCGCTGGCGGACTGGCTGCTGAAGGAGCCGCGCAAGGGCGATCCGGAGGAGGAAGCGGCGCGGTATGTCGACGCGGACAAGGGCGTGGGCTCCGCCGAGGAAGCCCTTCAAGGCGCGATGGACATCATCGCGGAGCTTGCGGCCGACGACGCCAAAATCCGGGCCTGGGTACGCAGGCACACGTGGGATAACGCGGTGCTCGTCACCGAAGCGAAGGAAAAGGAGCAGGATTCCGTCTACGAGATGTATTACACGTACAGCGAGCCGGTCCGCAAGCTCCCGCCGCACCGGACGCTGGCGATCAACCGCGGCGAACGGGAAAACGTCCTGAAGGTTTCGCTTGAGCTGGCCCCCGACAAAATCCACGAGTTCATCGCCCGCCGCTTCATCCGCTGGGACTCTGCGGCCAAGCCCTATCTCCGGCAGGCGGTGGAAGATGCGTACAAACGCCTGATCGCTCCCGCGATTGAGCGGGAAATCCGCGGCATGCTGACGGAGCAGGCGGAGGAGCACGCGATCCGCATCTTTGCCGAGAACCTGCGGAATCTGCTGCTGCAGCCGCCGGTCAAGGGGAAGGTAGTGCTCGGCGTCGACCCCGCCTACCGCACCGGCTGCAAGCTGGCCGTCGTGGACGAGACGGGCAAAATGCTGGAGGTGGCGGTATCGTATCCGACGCCGCCGCACAACAAGGTACGCGAAGCGAAGGAGATATTCCGCCGGCTGATCGAACGGTACGGAGTGGAGCTGATCGTGATCGGCAACGGCACCGCGTCGCGGGAGACGGAGCAGTTCGTAGCGGATCTCCTGCGCGAGACGGATGCGAGGGGCCTGGCCTACATCATCGTCAGTGAAGCGGGCGCAAGCGTATATTCCGCCTCCAAGGTGGCCCAAGGGGAGTTCCCCGACCTTGATGTGGCGGAGCGGAGCGCGATTTCCATCGCCCGCCGGATGCAGGACCCGCTGGCGGAATTGGTCAAGATCGACCCGAAATCGATCGGGGTCGGCCAATATCAGCATGACGTAACGCAAAAACGGCTGGAGGAGAGCCTGGGCGCCGTGGTCGAGTCGGCGGTCAACCACGTCGGGGTCGACGTGAACACGGCCTCTCCGTCGCTTCTCGGCTACGTGGCGGGGATAAACGCCACCCTCGCCAAGAACATCGTCAAGTACCGCGAGGAGAACGGCAAATTCGAAGCGCGCAAGGAGCT
Organism: Gorillibacterium sp. sgz306347; assembly: GCF_059735245.1. Classification (NCBI taxonomy): domain Bacteria; kingdom Bacillati; phylum Bacillota; class Bacilli; order Caryophanales; family Paenibacillaceae; genus Gorillibacterium; species Gorillibacterium sp. sgz306347. The sequence continues at coordinate 8,039 of NZ_JCAPET010000015.1, read as the reverse complement.
GCAAAAGGTGCCCCGGCTCGGAGCCAAGGCGTTCGAGCAGTGCGCCGGTTTTCTGCGCATCTCGGACGGGGGGAGCGCGCTCGACAATACGCCGATTCACCCCGAATCGTATGAGGTCGTGCAGCGGCTCTTTGCCGAGCTGGGGCTGAAGCAGACGGATATCGGCTCCGCGGCGGCGCGGGAGAAGCTGGCCGAGGCGCGTCCCGAGGATTACGCGGAGCGGCTCGGCGTCGGCGTCCCGACCCTGCGCGACATTCTGGACAGTCTCCGGCGCCCCGGCCGCGATCCGCGCGAGGAGCTGCCGCCGCCGATCTTCCGCACGGACGTGCTGAAGCTGGAAGACCTGCGCCCCGGCATGGAGCTCACCGGGAGCGTGCGAAACGTAATCGATTTCGGCGCGTTTGTGGACATCGGGATCAAAAACGACGGCCTGGTCCACATCTCGCAGCTCAGCAGCCGGTTTGTCAAGCATCCGATGGATGTGGTGTCCGTGGGCGACACGGTGCAGGTCTGGGTGCTGTCCGTGGACGAGAAGAAGGGGCGCGTCAGCCTGACCATGCGTCCGCCTGCCGGAGCGGCCGATTGACCGCGGCGCCGGACCTCGGGAATCACAATGCGCAGCCTCTAAGACGGCAGACTGAAATGAGAACGGGCGGAAGCAAAAGGAACGCGCGATAGCAGCAAAACCAAAAGGGAAGCCCGCGCGGCTTCCCTTTTGGTTTTGCTTTTCCCTTCCGGTTTTCTTATCCGGTCTCCCCCTCTTCAGGCGGCCGCCGTTCCGCCGGAACCCCAAAGGGGATGCAAGGCTTTTTGTCATGTTTCCTTAAACCCGTTCCTTGCCGCTCTCCGACGGCCAGCGCGCCTGGCCTTCCTCCTGCGACCGGTAGTAAAACCAGCAGTCCCCGAGCAGCTTGATTTTCCGTACGTTTTTCGTCTGGAACGCCCGCATCAATTGATTGCACAACCAGTGAGGCACCGCACACGCCCCTTTCCGCGACTGTATAGTTTCACTATATGAAGGCGCCCTGAAAGGAGTTCCGGGCCGCGGGCAAAATCATCGGTGCTCCCTGCATAGCGGTTTGCTTTCCGGGGCAACCTCGGAACAACGAGGCGCCAAAAGCAAAAAACGCACCGTCCCGTGTACGTCCGGGGACCGGTGCGCCGCTGAAGCGGGCCGTGCCGCTTTCGGCCTTATTCCATTTCTTCCTCATATACCTGCTCCAGCTGCGCCTGCAGGGCGCGGATTTCGGTCAGCAGGGAAATCAAGGGGTACTCGCTTTCGGGGATGGCGGCAAACGACCGCTCCAGCCGGTTTATGTAGTCCAGGCCGCCGTGGACCGGCTGCGTCCGGTCGATCAGCTCCAGATTGTCGAATTCCGCTATGACCTTGGGCAGCTCCGGCGTCCCCGCGCTGGGCAGCTTCCCGATCTCCTTGTGCAGGCGGACGAACAGAGCGGTAAGCTGGTACATATGTCCGGCCGGCATCTCGACCAGCTCGAATCCCGCGCCTTTGCTCAGCAGCGCGTACCGTTTGTCAAACGTCATCGGTCAAGTTCCCTTCTTTCGTGCCCGAAAAACCGGGCGTTTCTCTTGACAGTGTAGCGTAGATTGCGGTAAAAATTCAAGAGAACAAGAACAAGGCCGCGGGGGCGGCGGAAAAGCGAGGAGAGGAAGATTTCCACGAACAAAGGGATGGACGACGCAGAGCTGCAGCAGTGGGTGGAAAAGGTTTCTCTGGAGAGCTTCGGATGGCCGTTCCGGCACAAAGCCGTCTTTAACAGCCGGCTGCGGGCGACGGGCGGGCGTTATTTTACCAAATCGCATCATATTGAAATCAGCTTGCGGCATTACGAGGCCTTTGGCCCGGCGGAGACGGAGAAGATCATCAAGCACGAATTGTGCCATTATCACCTTCACCTGCAAAAGAGGGGCTATCGGCACAAGGACGACGATTTTAAAATCCTGCTGAAGCGGGTGGGAGGCACCCGGTACTGCTCGTCCCTGACGGTCGACCGGAAGAAGGAGCCGTACCGCTACAAGCTTCGCTGCGTCGACTGCAGCATGGAATATTTGCGCAAGCGGAAGGCAGATCCGAAGCGCTATGTATGCGGCCGATGCAGAGGGAAGCTGCGTTTGGAAGCGCTTGACTTGTCTCTGACCCCGTGATACGATGAAAAAAAGGCGTTCCCCGATAGCTCAGTTGGTAGAGCACTCGACTGTTAATCGAGTTGTCACAGGTTCGAGTCCTGTTCGGGGAGCCAGTGGTTCCATGGAGAGATACCCAAGTTGGCCGAAGGGGACCCTCTGCTAAGGGGTTAGACTGAGCAATCGGTGCGAGGGTTCGAATCCCTCTCTCTCCGCCATGGTTTTACCCGACCGACCGCGAGACGGGCGGTTTTTTTATGCTTTGCGGCGTTTTCAATAAGAACTGAAGCGATGACCTGCAAGTGGGACACTTTGAAAAAAAGTGACCTTCTTCCAGGTCTTTTGTGTTTTAATCAAACTATCGAAGAAGGAAACCAAAGGTGTGAGGAAATGAGACGGATACTTGTTGTAGAAGATGATGCGATGATGAATTCCGGGCTGTGCTATAACCTTGAGCTGGACGAGTATGAGGCCGTACCCGCCCATGACGCGGCAGCCGCTCGGGAAAAAATAAAAAACGAAGCCTTTGACCTGATTGTTCTGGATGTGAATCTGCCGGACGGAGACGGCTTTGAATTGTGCAAACAAATCAAAACGGTCCGGGATACCCCCGTGGTGTTTCTGACCGCCTGTGACCTGGAAGCCGACGTGATGGCGGGCTTTGATCTGGGCGCGGACGACTACATTACAAAGCCGTTCAATATCCACATTTTCCGAAAAAAAATAGCCGCCGTGCTGAGACGGTCAAAAAAGCCGGAGAACCCAAGCCTCTACGAATGCGGCGAGCTTGTGATCGACTTCGCCAAGCTGAAGGCATCCGTCCAAAATGAACCGGTGCTTCTTACGCCTACCGATTACAAGATTCTGAAAATTTTCACAAGCAATGCGGGCATCCTTTTGACGAGGCGGCTCCTGCTTGAAAAGCTGTACGATGTAGACGCCAATTTTGTGGAGGAGCATGTTCTGACCGTCAACATCAACCGGTTGAGAAGCAAAATTGAAACCGGCGAGAAAAAATACATCCGGACCGTTTTCGGCATGGGGTATATATGGGCTGGTGAGAAGGGATGAAGAAGAATCTATCGACAAAAGGGATTTTTACCGGTGTCGGCACGGCTTTTTTTCTTCTTTCCGCCTGCTTCCACCTCCTTGTTTTTCGCCATACCGAAGGTCTGGTGATTCGGAGCGCGGCCGTCGTCTTTTCCCTTCTGGTCTTGCTGCTGGGGATTCTCCTGATTGTTCTGGTTAGAAGGAAACTGGTGGCCTTTTCCGATTCCCTGAGCGCCTGTCTGGATCGCATCATGAACGGAGACGAGGATGCGGCGTTCGATCTGGAATCGGAAACGCTGGCGGGCAAATTCCATGCCAAACTGAAACGACTTTATGAAATTATGCAGCGCGGCAAAGAGCAGGTTCAGGAAGAAAAACAGTCTATTCAGGAGATGATCTCCGATATCTCGCATCAGGTAAAAACCCCGGTAACGAATCTGAAGATGTATAACGCGACCCTGCTGGAACGCCGGCTTCCTTATGAGAAGGCACAAGCCTTTCACAAGCTGATGGAAACGCAAATCACCAAGCTCGATTTCCTGATGCAGGCGATGATAAAGAGTTCACGGCTGGAGACCGGGATTATCGCGCTTTCCGTTTCTCCTGCGCCGATTTACGATACGGTGGGTCTTGCCCTCGCAGACATCGAACGGTCAGCCGAGGAAAAAAGGATTGGCGTATCCGTAACCTGCGATCCCTCCCTGCTGGTGCCGCACGATAAGAAATGGACGGCGGAAGCTCTGTTTAACATTTTGGACAACGCCGTGAAGTACACGCCGCCGGGCGGCAAAATCACCGTAACGGTGGAGCGTTGGGAAATGGCGACGAAAATTGACATGACCGATACAGGAAAAGGAATAGCGGAGCGGCACTTTGCGCAGATCTTCAAACGGTTTTACCGGGAGGCGGACGTGCATGATTTACAGGGAGTCGGCATTGGCCTTTATTTATGCCGCGAGATTATTTCAAAACAGGGAGGATATATTCAGGTAGCCTCCGAGGTAGGGAAAGGCTCCACGTTTTCGGTATTCCTTCCAAACGAAAAGCAGCTTTAAGCTGCTTTTTTGCTTTGCCGGGTGAAAGGTCTCAAGACTGTGAGAATGTACGACGGGATTGATACTTTTTGGTGACATTTGCCCTTCATACTGAGACAAAACCGCAATGGAGGCTTTTCTATGAGTATATTAAAGACAACCGGGCTGAAAAAAACGTATGGCAGAGAGCCGTATAGTGTGAAGGCTTTGGGGGGCGTCGAGCTGAATGTTGAGCCGGGAGAATTCGTTGCGATTGTCGGCACATCCGGAAGCGGGAAGTCTACCCTGCTGCACATGCTCGGGGGGCTGGACCATCCCACCTCCGGCAGTGTGGAAGTGGACGGGAAAGAACTGTCCCGGATGAACGATGATCAGCTTACCATTTTCCGGCGCCGGAACATCGGGTTCATTTTTCAGAACTTCAACCTTGTTCCGATCCTGAATGTCTATGAAAATATCGTCATGCCCATTGAATTGGACGGCGAGAAGCCGGATGAAGCGTTTATTAACAAAATTGTAAAAACGCTTGGGCTGACCGAAAAGGTAAATCATCTGCCGAACAACCTGTCCGGAGGCCAGCAGCAGCGTGTGGCGATCGCACGGGCGCTGGCGACCAAGCCTGCCATCATTCTCGCCGACGAGCCAACCGGAAATCTGGACAGCAAAACCAGTCAAGAAGTGTTGGGCCTGCTGAAGATGACAAGCCAGCAGTTTCATCAGACCATCGTTATGATTACGCATAATAATGAGATTGCCCAGCTTGCCGACCGGATTGTACGAATTGAAGACGGCCGGGTCGTGGCATAAGGGGGCGGAAGGATGTTTCAGAACAACAACAAGGCCGTGGCCAAGCGGCTTGCCAAACGCAGCCTGTACGCGGACAAGCGCAGAAATATCATTGCCGTTATCGCCATCGCCCTAACCGCCCTTTTGTTCACCAGCGTGCTCACGATGGGATTTGGCCAGCTGGAAAGCATGCAGCGGGCAACCATGGTCATGTCCGGAGGGGACGGCCACGCGTCAATCAAATATGTGACGGATGAGGAATACGAAACGATCCGCCGCCACCCGCTGATCAAGGAAATGGCATACGGCCGTTTGCTCGGCGACAGCGTAAACAACGAAAAGGTTGCCAAACGGGTTACGGAGTTTTGGTATTACGATGATACCGGCTTGAAATTCGGGTTCGCGGAGCCGACCGGCGGGCATAAGCCGGTGGCCGAAAAGGAAGTGATTGCCGATACAAAAACGCTTGAGCTGCTGGGTGTACCGCTTGAGGTTGGCGCGCCGGTCCCTTTGCAGCTCACGGTTCACGGCCAGCAGGTTCAGCGCGATTTTATTTTGGCGGGCTGGTGGGAAAGCGACCCCGGCTATAACGTCGGACAAATCATTTCCTCCCGTGCTTATATGGATGCCCATTTGGATGAACTGAAAAACACCTACTATCAGGATGGTTCAACTACGGGAGCGATCACAGGCTATATCAAGTTCAAGAACAGCTTGAATATCGAGAAAAACCTGGAGACCGTGCTGACGGAAAGCGGCTACTCCATGGACAAACACGCGCCCCATTACATCGAAACCGGCATCAACTGGGCCTACATCTCCACCGGAACGAAACTCGACGGCGGGACTGCAATCGGTCTTTTGTGTGCCATGGCGCTGTTCGTGTTTGCGGGCTATCTGATTATCTACAATATTTTTCAAATATCCGTTCTGAAAGATATACGCTTTTACGGACTTTTGAAAACCATCGGGATGACCCACCGTCAATTGCGTACGCTGATCCGTCATCAGGCCATGCTGCTTTCCTTGCTGGGCATTCCTTTAGGGCTTCTGGGGGGATTCTTTATCGGCAAAGCCTTCGTACCGGCCTTAATGGCGCATTCCTATTATGCGGGCAGCGCGGTGTCCGTCACTCCTCATCCGCTTATTTTTGTCGGAGCCGCCTTGTTTGCTCTGGTTACAGTCTTTATTAGTACCTATAAGCCGGGAAAAGTCGCCGCCGGCGTATCCCCTGTAGAAGCAATCGGTTATAACGAAGTCACGCAGGGCGGCCGGAAAAAAGTGAAAAAATCAAGAAGCGGCGCAAGGCCGGAACGAATGGCCCTGTCCAACCTGGGACGCAATAAAAAGCGCACCGTTCTGGTTGTTGTCAGCCTCAGCCTCAGCATCATACTGGCGAACACGGTGTTCACGCTTTCGCAAAGCATTGATGTGAACAAGGCGCTGGAAAAGTTTAATGATTCGGATTTCCTGCTCGGCCACATGGATTATTTCAAGTACATGTACAACGGCGAGGACAATGCCTTGAGTGAAAGCTTTATTGGCGCGGTTACCGGGCAAGCGGGCTTTGAAGAAGGCGGACGCTTGTATGGCGCTTGGGGGACTTATTCAAGCCAAAGTTCCGGTCAAACGATGAACATGCAGTCTGACGGGTCTTTTTTGACATCATTCTACGGACTTGAGCCCTTTCCGCTCTCCCGCCTTGATCTGGTTGACGGCGAACTGGACGGGACCAAGCTTGCTTCCGGCAGCTATGTTCTGGAAGGGGTATTGGCGGATGATAACGGAAATGTGCGAACAGGCTCCATGAACCACCAAACCGGTGATAAACTAACGCTGCATTACGGAGACAGCAGCCGGGAAATGACCGTGCTGGGACATGTGGTCGCCAAATCGGAAACCAATACCGACGGAGTCTGGAGCGGATCCGCCCTCTACATGCCGGCCAGTGTTTTCACAAAGATGACCGGGATTGAATATGCCATGAGTTATGCCTTTGACGCCGCAGGAGAGCAGGAACACGATATAGAGCGTTTTTTGAAACAGTACACCGGCAATGTGGAGCCTGCCATGAGCTATTCGTCAAAGTTTACGGAACTCTCCGGGCTTGAAGGGATACGGAATACGGCTATCCTGATCGGAGGCGCTCTGACGCTGATCATCGGGTTGATCGGAATACTCAACTTCATCAATGCGATTCTCACAAGCATACTGACTCGCCGCCGGGAATTTGCCATGCTGCAAAGCATCGGGATGACACGAAAGCAGCTAAAAACCCTGCTGTGCTGGGAAGGGGGCTTCTATGCCGTTTTCACTGCCATCGTTTCGGTTTTCCTCAGCGTATGCTGCTCCCTGCTGATTATCCGGCCTTTCAGCGCCAATGTATGGTTTATGAGTTTTAAATTTGTATTTTGGCCTTTAGCGGTTATCCTGCCGGTCCTGCTTGTGCTGGCAGCGTTGATTCCCATGATCTCGTACCGTACCGCAGATCGGCAGAGCCTTGTGGAGAGGCTGCGGGAAGCGGTTTAGGGTATAAACGTATGAAGCCTGAAGCAGACTGAATAGGCCAAGGGAAACGACGGCAACTCGCTGTCGTTTCCTCAGCTTGTCGAGAAACCCGGTTCATTTTTGTTACCAGGGGTAATCCGTTTTGTTTGTCATCGTTGTAAAGGGGAAAACGAGGGGGTTACTGACTCCGTTTATCTCAGCGATCCTGTTGGGTCGCCATCTTCTTCCTATTCTGTACGTCTACGGTCATCCGCGCCTCCCCGTTTGCCTCGTTCTCCTTCCTTTCTCTCTGCTTGTGGCGGGCACAGGCCAACGGAGCCAAGGAAAAAGGGCAAATAGGTGCACAGCGACACTTATTTCCGATGATGTTTCGTTCCAATCGCGAAATAATTCCCTGCACGCACTTAATTCCGACTAAACAAGCGATATCCGGAGATAAACGGAGAAATAATTGCTTTTTCGTATCTAATCGCAGTAGACTTGCAAAAAAACTTACATGGTGCCTGTAAGAGGATA